>JAIQFV010000006.1 GCA_020073085.1 Terriglobia bacterium
AGCACCTGGTGCAGTTCCTTTTGGTCGTGGGGCGAGACATGAATTTGTAAAGGATGTCGTGACATGCCCCGAGTATAGAATGAAACATCTTATAATACAATTACTTTATAGAACCGTTTCAGGCGGTCAAAGACCTAGCCTGCCCGGCGGGGGATAATGGCCACCCTCCCCCGAAGGGGTTGTATATTCCAGCCCAGGGTTGGCCGCCTTGCGGCCTACCCTGGGTGAGGATTCGTTTCCATGGAGGTTTTACCCTGAAGGGGTTCCATACAACCTTGACGGACGCAGATAAACCCAGACAAACACAGAAGTGATTTGAGTAGGAATGAATTGGGTCGGCCCGTGTGATGCACGATAGGTTTTTGTTACATGTGTCTTTCCGATATTGGTCGTGAGCATTTGATCGCAAGCCATTGTCTTTAACCCAAGGACTTCCGTGTTTGTCTGTGTTCATCTGCGTCCTGTTACTTCCTTCTTCTCGATTGTCGAATGTCGCCGCCTGACCTCTTTTGTTGTTCATAAACGTAGTCGAAACCGTTGTGAAATGAACGCCACCTAGATAGAATACCGGGCATACCCGCTTCAAGAATCCAAAGAGGAGGTTCTGGTCTCATGTTTGTCGAGAGCAAACTCCGGTTCTACCGAATCCGTTATCCGGGTTGCCTATTCGTTCTGACCCTTGCGCTGATGACTTTTGGGCACGATGTTCCTGCACAAGAACAGGAGTTCGCTAACAAGCTACAGGGGTTCGACACCTACATGGAACAAGTCGTGAAGGATTGGAATACGCCGGGGATCGGCGTGGGCATTGTGATCAATGACAAGCTGGTCTTCGCCAAGGGGTACGGCTACCGGGACTACGAAAAGAAGCTGCCGTTCCTCCCGTCCACCCTGTGCCAGATCGCTTCGAACTCGAAGCTATTCACGGCTGTGGCGGCCGGGATGCTGGTCGAGGAAGGAAAGCTCACCTGGGATAAACCCGTGCGCGAGTCCGTGCCGACGATCCAGTTTTACAACGACCCGCTCAACAATAACGTTACTCTTCGCGACATGCTGTCGCACCGGACGGGGGTAACGAGGCACGACCTGATCTGGTTCAAGTCAGATTTCACAAGGAAGCAGTTGTTCGAAAAACTGAAATACCTCGAGCCGCAGGTGCCAATGCGCGAGACCTTCCTGTACAACAACCTCATGTTCTCCGCCGTCGGGCAGATCATCGAATTGAAGTCTGGAAAAACGTGGGAGCAGTTTGTGCGGGAGAGGATTCTCGAGCCGCTCGACATGTCCTCGACCGGCTATACGATTTCCGATATGTTGAAACATCCCGACTACGGGGTCCCCTTCAGAGAAAAACGCGACTCGTTCGAGCTGTACAAGATCCCCTATTACGAGGATACCGAGGGCGTCGCCCCTGCGGGCGCGATCATCTCGAATATCGACGAGCTGTCGCACTGGCTCATCGCTCTGATGAACGACGGGAAATACCATGGGAAGCAGGTCCTGCCGGCTAACGTGCTGAAAGCCACCTTGCAACCCGCCATTGGGTTACCCAACACCCTTGGGGAATCCCAGGGATACTGGGAGATACTGAATCCAGCTTACGGGATGGGGCGACAGACCGCCTCCTACAGGGGACGCCTGATCACCTATCACGGCGGCGACCTTCCCGGGTTTCATTCGCAGATTTCTCTCATGCCCAACGACAGGATCGGCGTGATCGTCCTCGTGATCGGCGATCACAGTGCTCCCCTCTACAACATCGTCAGCTACAACGTCTATGAGCGATTGCTCGGGATGGACCAGACACCCTGGAGTCGGCGCCGGCTGGAGCAGCGGCTCGCCAACAAAAAGGCCGGCACGGAAGCGCGGGCGAAGGCCGGCGCGGACCGGGTTGCGAACACCAAGCCGTCCCACTTGTTGGCCAACTACGGGGGTGAGTACGAGAACCCGGCTTACGGCATTCTCAAAATCGGAGTCAAGGATAACCAGCTTCAATTCGGGTTTCACGAGTTCCAGTTTCCGATGACTCATTTCCATTACGACCGGTTCGATACGCCCGACGACGAACAATATGGCAAATTCTCGGTTAATTTCCGGACCAATCCCCAGGGAGACATCGATGGCGCGGTCATTTCTCTGGACGAGGCCGAGGTCGTTTTCACGCGGAGGCCCGAGACTCTGGATCCGAAGCTTCTCGAGAAGCTCGCGGGAGTTTACCTGACGCCAGCTCACATCAAGTTCCAGGTCCTCTATCAGCCGGGGGTCGGACTCTCTCTTGTATTCCCGGGGGGACCTCCGCTCAAACTCACCCCGGTCAAAGGTCTCCAGTTCAGGACTCCGCAGTTCTCCGACGAGATCTTTGAGTTCGTGATGGAGAACGACCAGGTGAAGGCCCTGAAGGTGCGCGACCCGTCAGGCGAATTATCCTACTCCCGGCAATGAGACCGGGTTAGCCGCCCGTGCCTCCGGGCTCTTTGCGCCTTTGCGGTGATTTCCGAGTTGTAATTGTGGAAGCATGAGCCCAAAAATTTTCCGGTCTAAATTCCCGGCCAGAGGAGCGGAGGACTGGCGTTGACCCGCAAGGGGCTGCGCCAGTTTGCCGCAGGCGGGCCAAGGTAACCGTCCCGCTCGCTATTTGTACGTGGCGTTTGTCAAATCCAAATCATCGCGGTGGTCGGTGAAATCCACCATCGAGGTGAATGCCGGGCCACCCAGCGGGCTCGCCTTCTGCGCGTCGCGCAAGGCGGCGTTGTATTTGTCCAAGCCGTCCGCGTTGGACGCAATAAAGACAATCCAGAACATCTGGGCCGATTCCGTGTGGATCGCTTCGGTGTCAATCTCATATTCGAGAATCGTGCCGCCGGCCAGCAACTTCTCCAAAAGCGGCACAAATAGATTCTTGCAGAGGGTGCCAATCGCATCGTCCGGCGCTTCGAAGAATGAAAAAAAAGTGATTGGCCAAATCGGGGGTTTTGATACACAATTTGCATGGAACCTCCGCGAGGGCGGAGGAGTTTGGATGTCCCCCCTGTAGGGAAAACATGATTGCCGCGGAAGCGGATTACGGACCTCCTCCGGGAAGGAAGGGGCTCAACACTTGAGGATCTCCCGCAGACCTGAACCGGCCGGTGGCATCCGCATTGTAAGACAGTAAGAGGCTTCAGATGACAGCACCGTCCCCGTCGGGCCCCAAGGCGACTCCTCAACGTAAGCCGGTTGAAGAACAGTTGCGGGAAAGCGAGCTCCGAATTCGCGCCTTTTGGGATCACAGCCCAAACCTTATTTTTCTTAAGGACAAAGAACTTCGTTACCTGTACGTCAATCGAGAATTTGAAAGAGTTCTCCGTGTCGACGGCGAACAGATTCGTGGCAAGAGGGATCATGAGGTGTTTCCACACGAGCTGGCAGCCGCCTTTCAAGCCAACGACCTTGAGGTGCTCAAGGCAGGTGTCCCGATTGAATTCGAGGAGGTAACCCAGCAGGCAGACGGTCCGCACATAAGCATCGTCCATAAGTTTCCACTCTACGATGCGGCGGGCGAAATCTATGCGATCGGGGGCATTGTCACCGACATCACCGAACGCAAACGATCGAGGGAAGCGCTCCAGCACAGCGAGGAGCGCTACCGGAGCGTGGTCGAAACCGCCACGGATGCTGTGGTCAGCGTCGATCAGGAAAGCCAGATTATCTTTGCGAATCCGGCGACCACCCGAACTTTCGGGTATCCAATTTCCGAAATGATCGGACAGCCTTTAACGATGCTCATGCCGGAATTCATGCGTGAGCTTCATAAGGCGGGATTTCAACGTTACCTCAAAACAAACCAGCGCCATGTCGATTGGAACGGAGTGCAGCTTGTCGGCCTCCGGAAGAACGGGGAGGAATTTCCGGTCGAGGTCTCCTTCGGCGAGGTTCTCATAGACGGCCGTCACATCTTTACGGGGTTCATTCGCGACACCACCGAGCGGAAGCAGGCAGAAGAAAAGATCCGGGACCAGGAAGCAGAGTTGCGACAAGTACTGGATCTCGCCCCTCAGCACATCGTTGTCCTGGGACCCGAAGGGAATCGACTTTATGCCAACCGGGCCGCGCTCGACTATCATGGTCTCACCCTCGACACGTGGCGGAGCTGTGATCCGCGCCGCCTCTTTCATCCGGATGATTGCGAACGGATGACGAGCGGGGCGCAATTCAAGGTCTTCAGTGAAACCCCATACGAGCGCGAAGCGCGGTTACTGGGAAAGGACGGGAAGTATCTCTGGTTTCTTTTCCACCGCAACCCGCTGCGAGATGCGCAGGGACAGATTACGCGTTGGTATCTGGCGGGGACGGATATCGAGGATCGTAAGCAGCAGGAAGAGAGAATTCAGCACGAAAACGTTGCCCTGCGCGAAGAAATCGACAAGGCATCCATGTTCGAGGAAATCGTCGGGAGCGCTCCCGCCCTGCATGCGCTGTTTTCTCGTGTATCCAAGGTCGCTCCCACCGACTCCACCGTTCTGATCACCGGAGAAACCGGGTCGGGCAAGGAACTTGTGGCTCGCGCCATCCACAAGCGGTCTCTTCGCTCCTCACACGCCTTTGTGGGTGTGAACTGCGTTGCCATCCCGCGTGACCTGATCGCCTCAGAATTATTCGGCCACGAAAAGGGTGCCTTTACAGGGGCGACCCAGCAACGTTTAGGCCGCTTTGAATTGGCCGGAGGAGGCACGATCTTCCTGGATGAAGTCGGAGAGCTTCCGGCCGAGACCCAGATCGCACTCTTGCGGGTTCTGCAAGAACACGAATTTGAGCGTATCGGCGGAACTCGATCCATGCGAACGGATGTTCGTGTGATTGCGGCCACGAACTGTGACTTGCAGGCCGCCATTGCCGCAGGCGCGTTTCGCAGCGACCTGTTTTTCCGGCTCAACGTTTTCCCGATCGAGATTCCCCCGCTCCGGGACCGAAGAGAAGACATTCCCTTGCTGGTTGAGTACTTCATCGATCGCTATGCACGAAAAGCGGGGAAGAGGATACGAACCATCGAGAAGCGCACCCTGGAACTGTTCCAATCGTACCCCTGGCCGGGGAACATTCGCGAATTGCAGAACGTCATCGAGCGATCGGTCATTGTGTGTGATGGAGAGAATTTTTCGGTCGATGAGAGCTGGCTTTCTCGGCCGCTCCCCGCGACTGAATCGAACCGCCGGCTTGACCTTTATAAAAGTCTTTCGACTCAGGAAAAGGAAATCATTGAGGTTGCCTTGAGCGAAAGCGGGGGACGGGTTTCCGGACCGTCAGGCGCGGCTCAAAAGTTGGGGATGCCCCGCTCGACCCTGGAATCGAAGATTCGGTCCCTGAAGATCAACAAGAATCGCTTCAAAACAGCGAATCCCTCCGGGAACAGCTAACCTTCCTTTGTACGTGACTCTCCAAAAACGAGACGGGGTGTTTGTACAATTTTCGCCAATTGGCGAACGCCTCGCCATCTCTCCATCGGTTAATTAATCTATTTTCAGCAGCTTACGTTTGGAGCCTGAGTTGCACCTTTATCGTAACTCAGCTCAAATCAGATTCCTGAAGAGGGAAGATGCTCAAGATTCGCAGAGCAGCGAACGGGGAGGTCGTCCTCAAATTGAGCGGTCGAATGGCCGCAGAGAATCGAGCCGAGCTGAAAACGCTTCTTGAATTAGAAGAAAAAGGACGCCGCATTGTCCTGGATTTAGAGGACCTGACCCTGGTGGATCGGGAGGCTGTCGGGTTTCTCGGGCGCTGCGAAGACGAGGGCATCAAGCTCGAAAATTGTCCGGCCTATATCCGGGAGTGGATTGAACGAGAAAGAGGCGGAAATTCTTCGCCAATCGGTGATCGGTTTAGGGGCCCGGCAACGACGTGAAAACTGTGCAAAGGATTCCGGTGAAAATCGTTCTTGATTCGGGCGAGAACAAAGATCGTCCACTTCGACCCGGCATGAACGTCGTACCGGACGTGCCGCTCCGATGACTTCCGCGGCGCTCACGATGGACCAGGACCTCTGGCAGCCCCGATACAATCCTTGGCTGATCGCCGTGGTGGTGGCGATGGCAGCGTTCATGGAGGTCCTCGACACCAGCATCGCCAACGTGGCACTGCCGTATATGGCAGGGAATCTCGGAGCGAGCAACGACCAGAGCACATGGGTCCTGACCTCGTATCTGGTCTCGAATGCCATCGTCCTGCCCATCAGCGGCTGGCTGGCGGGCGCCTTCGGCCGGAAGCGTTTTTTCATGACCTGTTTGGGTGTGTTCACCGTGAGCTCAGTGCTTTGCGGAGTGGCGCCCAGTCTCGGGGTTCTGCTTTTCTTCCGTGTGCTGCAAGGCGCGGGCGGCGGGGGACTGCAGCCGATGGCCCAGGCCATTCTGGCAGACACCTTTCCGCCGCAGCGGCGAGGTCTGGCGTTTGCGTTGTATGGCGTCACGGCCATCATGGCGCCGACGATCGGTCCCACCCTGGGTGGATGGATCACCTTCAATTATTCCTGGCGATGGATTTTTTTTATCAATATCCCGGTCGGCCTGGTTACATGGTTTCTGGTGCGGCTCTTCATTGAAGATCCGCCCTACTTAAGCCGTCTCAAGTCGGCTGGGGTGAAGTTGGACTATGTGGGCATCGCTCTATTGGCTCTCGGGGTCGGGGCCCTGCAAATCTTGCTCGATAAAGGCCAGGAGGATGATTGGTTCGGGTCGTCCTTTATCACCACTTTAGCCATCATGGCGGCACTTTGCCTGATCGGGTTGGTGCTCTGGGAATGGTTTCAGAAGGCTCCGATTATTGAGGTTCGGATGTTCAAGAATTTTAACTTCGCCAGTGCGAGCTTGATGATGTTCATCCTGGGAATCGTGTTGTTCAGCAGTCTCGTTCTGATGCCTCAGTTCCTCCAGACGCTCTTGGGATACACCTCCGAGTTGGCGGGTCTGGCGCTTTCGGCGGGTGGATTAGTCTTGCTCTTTGAAATGCCCATTGTGGGTCAGCTCACCACGAAGGTTCCGGCGCGTTACCTGATCGCATTCGGTTGGTTAAGTCTGTTCATCGCCATGTTCTATTCCACGAAGCGGATTGACTTGGAGATGAGTTTCAATGCCGCCGTGTGGCTGCGCATCGCCCAGGTCTTTGGGTTGGGATTCCTGTTCGTGCCGATTACGCTGGTGGCTTACATCGGAATTTCGCCGGAGAAGAATAACGCGGTCGCCGGGATTGTCAACTTCATGCGCAATATGGGAAGCAGCGTCGGAACTTCCCTAGTCACAACAGTAATTGCGCGGCGATCGCAATTCCATCAGGCAAGACTGGTACAGTACGCGGGAGCGGACAACCCCAATTTCCAGGACTTGGTAAACGGCCTCAGCGAGCGCTTGGCTCATTCGGGATTGGGAGCGTACGGAGCGCACCAGCAGGCGATTGCCAGGATCTATCGAGAGCTGCAAGCGCAGGCGGCGAACCTGGCCTATATTGATGCCTTCATGGTCCTTGCCGTCGGGGCCGGGATCATGTTCTGTCTGGCTTTTGCTTTGAAGAAGAACGCTCCCGGTGGCGGTGGGATAACGGCGGAGGGTTAGCGCAGTGGGCCATTCAATCCGTGGGTAGATACCGAGGGGCGGAGGGCATAAGTCAAGGAGCTCGATGATCAGAATCGTCACGATCGAACGGGAATACGGAAGCGGCGGCGGCGAAATCGCCCGGCGGCTTGCGACGCAGTTGGGCTGGACACTTTGGGATCAGTTGCTGACCGATGAGATCGCCAGGCTGGCGAATTGTCCCAAAGCCGTCGTCGAGGTTCGCGAGGAACGAACCGACCCCCTCTATTACCGGCTCTTCAAGTCTTTTATGCGGGGGAGTTATGAAGGCAGCCTCAATGCGCCCAAGCTCAATCTAGTCGATAGCGAAAGCATTCTGAGATTCACCGAACAGGTCGTTCGGCACGCCGCTGAGACCGGAAACTCGGTCATCATCGGCCGGGGGTCGCAGCATTTTCTCAGGGACCGTCAAGACACGCTCCGTGTGTTTCTTTACGCTCCGAGAGAAGACAAGGTACGGCGCCTGTTGGCTCGCGGCAAGAGTCAGAACGAAGCCGAACAGTTGGTGGATTCTATTGATCGGGAGCGGGCCGATTTCATCCAGAAATACTTCAGGGCGCAATGGCCGAATCGCGCCGTGTACCACGCCATGATCAATACGGCGATCGGAGACGAGACCGTCGTTCAGATGATTCTGAATTTCATGAGGACCGTCGATGCGGCAACCTGAGCCCAATGCCTTGCTGCGGAGTTCACACACAGAATTGAATCAGTACGATCCAATAAAACAAAGGGCACCTCGCTCTTATCGTTTGGTGGAACGAGTGTAAGAAGAGGGGATGAGGTTCTTTGATTTCAGCTCTATTTCAGTTTAATGAATCAGACTTCCGAAGTAAAAGCCGCGTTCGGAACGGAGCGAGGAAAGCCTTGACGCTCTCCTCTCTGGTTTCCCGGTGGAGTGATCGGGGGTGTCTGTCTAGACGCGACGCGCCGTGTGGCCTCCTTCACGGGATTGTGCGCCTTTCTCATCTCCAGTCAGTTCCCGATCTCCCATTTGGAATCCCCAAGGGACAGCCCCTAGGGACAGTCCCTTTTTCGATCTCAAATTTGAAATTTCAGATCAAGGCTGCCCCAACACTAATCAAACAGATTCAACCGCTTGGTGGTAGTGGATTCTTGTCCCCAGTGATCGGGAATCCCGAAGGGACAGTCCCTAGGGACAGTCCCTTTTTCGATTCGAGAGCATTCTGTCGAGGGCTCGTCATTTTGCGGAGTATGCAGCCCCCATTTAAATCGAATAGGAGAGTGAGAAATGAGCACAAATGTGAAACGGCAAATGATAACCCGCTCTCAGCCGGCCGGCGCCGAGCTGCGCTTGAAAGAGCTGGGCATCGAGCTCCCGGAGCCGCCTGAGCCGTTCGGCACCTATGTGGAATCGGTGCAGACGGGCAATCTGCTTTTTCTGAGCGGGATGCTTCCCACGGAAGGCCACGAGGCGAAATTCATTGGACGCGTCGGCGCGGAGCTCGATGTGGAAGCGGGGCGCAACGCGGCTCACCGCGCCGCGCTCAACGCCCTCGCTGTCGCAAGGAAGCATTTGGGATCGCTCGACCGGGTGACGCGGATCGTCCGGCTCGGCGTGTCGGTGGCCACTTCGGGAGATGTTCGCGATCAGCCGAATGTTGCTGACGCCGCTTCGGAGTTGCTCGAAAACGTCTTCGGGAAGGACAAGCGCCCTTGCCGCCTGGTGTATGGCGTCGCAAGCCTTCCGCTCGGCACCCCGGTCGCGCTGGAAGTGATTTTCGAGGTGGCGGGGTAAAGGCGCGGGGCGCAATGGTCGGTTGGCTCGCTGGTGAGGAGTAAGTGCTTTCAACAATAGCTGAAAATCATTGGACGATTCATGGCAACGAAATCGCTTTCAACAAATCTGATTTCGATCCAGGTGAACGCACAGGAGGAAAGTGCATGGCGAATCTGAAGTATTCAAGCTCGAAAGGCACGTCGCTGCTATTGGTCGCTGCCCTCGTGTTGTGCGCAATGACCGCTTGGGCACAAAGCGCCAGGGACACATGTCGACCCGCTTCGGTTATCCCGCTCGCCAATGAGCTCCCAGCGAAGATCGTCATCGATCCTCCGCTGGCCGGACCCCTCGCCTCCCGGGGAGTGGCGATTATCCAATACTGTACTCAGAACCTGCACCTTGTGCCGGTGTTCGGCCCCAATGCCCTGGCCGTCTCGCCGCGCATCGGCCACCTTCATGTGAGAGTGGACGATGCCCCATGGGTATGGGCAGATGCGAGTGGCAACCCAATCATCCTGATGGGTCTTCCCTCCGGTCCGCACAATGTGCTCATTGAATTGGAGGACGCCAACCACCACCCCCTCGACAAAGGCACGGTCACCTTTGTCATTCCAGAAAAGTTTGCGGCCGAAAAGGCCCCGGCCTCTGGACAGGCCGATGGAGAGGCCCCCCCGATCTTCGGAGTCAAGATCCCCGCCGGATACCGCGACTGGAGGTTGATCTCCGTGGCCCACGAAGAGGGCAACCTCAACGATCTGCGCGCCATTCTGGGCAACGACGTAGCGATCAAGGCCTATCGCGAAGGAAAGCTTCCGTTCCCGGACGGCACAATCATTGCCCGAATAGCCTGGAGTTCCGTCGCCTCAGAGGAAAACAACAAAGTCTTTGGCCGTCCCCAATCTTTCGTTCCCGGGCTCGCCCCGGATTGGTACCTTCAGTTTATGGTCAAGGACTCAAGAAAGTACGCCGCGACGGGCGGCTGGGGGTTCGCTCAATTCAATAAGGACGGCAAACCTGCCGACGAGGCACCGCTCAAAACCTGCTTTCCCTGCCACGAGGCTATCAAAGCTCGCGACTTGGTCTTCACCCGTTACGCCCCTTAATACCGAGAATCACAGCAGAAAGAAATGAGACGATGACCGCACGCAAATCAACTGCATCATAAACCAAGAAATCCAAGACTACTTAAAAGGAGAACACCATGACCCCAGCCAGTGCTACAAAACGAGGTCGCGAGAAGGCAGATGACAAGAATGCAATCCGTCCGTTTCATGTAAACGTTCCAGAGGCGGATCTGACCGAATTGCGCAGGCGCATCAACGCGACTCGGTGGCCCGATCGCGAGACGGTCACCGATCAAACGCAAGGTGTGCAACTCGCCACGGTTCAGGCCCTCGCACGCTATTGGGCGACCGCGTACGACTGGCGCAAGTGCCAAGCCCAGCTGAACGCCCTGCCGCAGTTCATCACCGAGATCGACGGGCTGGACATTCACTTCATTCACGTCCGGTCAAAGCACGAAAATGCGTTGCCGCTCATCGTCACGCACGGCTGGCCCGGCTCGATCGTCGAGCAGCTGAAGATCATCGATCCGCTGACCGATCCCACGGCGCATGGCGGCAGCGCATCCGATGCGTTCCATCTGGTGATTCCGTCGATGCCCGGCTATGGGTTTTCGGGCAAGCCAACCACCACCGGCTGGGACCCTGCCCATATCGCGCGTGCCTGGGTCGTGCTGATGAAGCGCCTCGGGTACACGAAATTCGTGGCGCAAGGCGGCGATTGGGGCGCGGTTATCACGGAACAAATGGGCGTGCAGGCGCCTCCGGAGTTGCTCGGCATTCACGTCAACATGCCAGGCATTTTTCCAGCCGACATTGATGGGGCGGCCTTTTCCGGGGCGCCGGCACCGTCCAGTCTCTCAGCCGAAGAGAAAATCGCTTACGAGCGACTGCAGTTCGTATATCAAAAGGGCATCGCTTACGGGTACCAGATGGGGCTGCGGCCGCAGACGTTGTACGGAATCGCGGATTCCCCCGTTGGCCTGGCGGCTTATTTCCTTGATCACGACGCACGCAGCTACGAGCTGATCTCACGCGTTTTTGCGGGAGAATCCGAGGGCCTCACGCGGGACGACATCCTCGACAACATCACGATCACCTGGTTGACGAACACGGCGCTTTCCGGCGCCCGTCTCTATTGGGAGAATTGGGGCAAACTCGGGTATTTCAATGCCAAAGGCGTCGCCATCCCCGTTGCCGTGACCTCCTTTCCTGACGAGCTCTACCCGACCCCGCGTAGTTGGGCTGAGCAGGCGTTCCCAAAACTCATCCACTACAACAAGGTCGACAAAGGCGGGCACTTCGCGGCCTGGGAACAGCCGAAGCTCTTTTCAGCAGAGCTTCGCGCGGGCTTCAGATCGCTGCGGTAGGATTCTTCACTAGAGAGGAGGAGATGCACCATGCCTGACCATTCGCAGTTCATCACCGACCGGACCCATCCGGGCCGGTGGACGATCACCTTCAGCAACCCGCCGATCAACATGTTTGTTCCCACAACGATCGTCGAGTTGGGAGCGCTCATGACCGAACTCGAGGCGGACCTGTCCGTGAAGGTCGTCGTGTTCGAGTCGGCGAACCCCGATTTTTTCGTCGCCCACCTCGACGTAGCCAAGGCCGCTGAACGGCCAGAGGCGCTGGGCCTTTGGCGCGACTTTGTGCTGCGCCTCTCGTCCACGCCAGTCGTGAGCATCGCCAAGATTCGCGGCCGCACGCGCGGCATCGGTAACGAATTCGTGCTGGCCTGCGACATGCGCTTCGCCAGCCGGCAAAGCGCCCTATTCGGCCAACCCGAGATCGGTGTCGGACTGGTCCCGGGCGGCGGAGCGCTGGAATGGCTCCCGCGCTTGGTCGGCCGCTCGCGCGCCCTTGAGATCGTCCTCAGCGGCGACGATTTCGACGCTGATATCGCCGAGCGCTACGGCTGGGTGAACCGCACGCTGGACGATGACGGCCTCGACTCGTTTGTCGATGCGCTCGTCCGGCGTCTGGCCTCATTCGACCGTGAAACGCTGGCCGCGGCGAAGGCCCAGATCAATCGGTTCGGGACGCCGACAGCTACCGAGCTTCAGTCGAGCAACGACCTGTTCTTCCCACTGCTGGCCTTGCCAGGTGCGCAGGAGCGCCGTGCCAAGATCCGTGGTATCGGTTACGGTCTTCGGAGCGACTTCGAATTGAACTTCGGCCGGTACCTCCCTTCGTTCGGGCGGGCGGACGACGAAGACATGGATACACAGCCGACCAAAGCAGACCGTGCGAAGGCTGGTCTCTGACCTTTTTCACTCGAGACCACATAGACACGTTCGCGAGGGGATTCGTTGCATGCGCGAGATCTTCCACGCCGATAAACGCAGAGGCGAAAAACGTACCCACGTCCGGTAGGCTCTTCTTCCTGGACCTCGGCGCCGGCCGTAAGCCGATTTCAGAGGCCCATAACCGGCAAGCAACGCCTCTGTTCGCAAAAAGTGTCGAGCGACACGCCCTAAGGGACAAGTGATTCTGCTGGCTGGCGCGCTCAAATGCAACAACTCAAACTGTCGATTCTGGCAACAGGCAGGAGGAGAGCTCGTGGCAGATTTGAAGTTTGAAAAGGAGATCACCGCGCTTCTCGTCATCGACCCGTATAACGATTTCATTTCTGAGGGAGGCAAAATATGGGACCGCATCCGGACTGTTGCAGAAGCGAATGACTGCGTTCCTCATATGCTGCAGGTCCTGAATGCCGCGCGAAAGGCGAAGCTTCGGGTCTTCTATGCGCTGCATCATCGATACCGTCCGGGCGATTACGAGACCTGGAAGTACATAGCGCCTATTCAGAAGGCAGCTTGGTTGCACAAAGCGTTCGAATACGGCACGTGGGGTGGCGAGATCCGCCGCGAGTTCGCCCCTCAACCGGGCGATATCGTGGCCCTCGAGCATTGGTGTTCCAGTGGCTTCGCCAACACGGATTTGGATTTGCAGCTCAAGAGACACGGTATCCATCAGCTCATCGTCATGGGACTCATCGCACACACGTGTGTAGAGGCCACTGTTCGTTATGCCGCTGAGCTTGGCTACGAGGTCACGATGGTGAAAGATGCGACGGCGAGTTACTCGGATAAGGAGATGCATGCCGCTCTCGACGTGAATATCCCAAACTACGCCGGTGCCATGGTGACCACAAATGAAGTCGTCGATTCGATTTTCGGCAGTAGGAGTGAACGTTATTAAAGAAAGTTCAAAATTCAAAGGAGAAATCATGACAACTACAAAGACCGCAATGGCACCCATGAAGGTGGCGCAGATTTCCAAGGCGGGGTCCGATTTCCAGATTGTCGAGCGCGAGATTCCCAAGCCGGGGGTCGGACACGTGCGCATCCAGGTGCAGGCCTGTGGGGTCTGCCACAGTGACGTGCTCACGAAAGAAGGCGCCTGGCCCGGGATTCAGTATCCCCGCGTTCCGGGACACGAAGTCGCAGGCCTCATCGATGAGGTGGGCGTCGGGGTTTCCGGGTGGAAGAAGGGGCAGCGCGTCGGGGTTGGCTGGCACGGTGGGCAGGACGGCACGTGTCTCGAGTGCCGTCGCGGAGATTTTCGCAATTGCCGGAATCTGAAGATTGCGGGCATCAGCTATGACGGCGGGTACCAGCAGTACATGGTGGCTCCGGTGGAGGCCCTGGTGCCGATACCGGAAAGCCTGAGTGACGCCGATGCCGCGCCGCTGCTCTGCGCTGGAATTACCACCTTCAACGCGCTGCGGCACAGCGGTGCGTTTCCCGGCGACCTGGTGGCGGTGCAGGGCATCGGCGGTCTGGGTCACCTCGGAGTTCAATTCGCGAACAAGTGTGGTTATCAGGTCGCGGCCATCGGGCGTGGGCCCGAAAACGCTTCGCTCGCCAAGAAACTCGGAGCCAACGTGTACATCGACAGCAAATCGACGAACGCAGCCGAAGCTTTGCAAAAACTGGGCGGCGCACGCGTCATTCTAGCCACCGCCCCAAGCTCGAAAGCCATGTCCGAGCTGATCGACGGTCTGGGGCCGAACGGCAAGCTCATAGTGATCGGTGCGACCTTTGATCCCATCGAGGTCACCCCGATACAGCTCATTACCGGAAGTCGCACGATTCAAGGCTGGGCCGCCGGCACTCCAGCCGATTCCGAGGACACCCTGCGTTTCGCCGAACTGACCGGCGTGCGTCCCATGATTGAAAAATATCCGCTCGAAAAAGCGGCCGAAGCCTACGCGCGAATGTTGAGCGGCAACGCCCAGTTCCGCGTCGTTCTGACGATGTGAAGCTGGATTAACGACTCGCTAGTATACTGGGTCGTAAATGGCGTTACGCAGGACGGGAGTGCGTCAACTGCAAGCGAAGCCGCGTTCACGCGGCTTGTCCGCAGGGTTACTAGGCCAGCCCTTCAGGGCTGGTAAACCGGGAGCAGAGGCGCAAAGGGCGCTTTAGCGTTCTTCTCGTCATCGCTTCAGCATGCTAAAGCTGGCGCTTGAAGCCCATTAAAACGGGCTCCCAATAAAGCCGGCGCTCGACTCGTTCGCATTGCGGACGACAAAAAGAAAGGTCAATTATGAAAAACGAAAAAACAATTATGAGCAAGGAAAGGCCAACGACGAAGATCGTCGTCATTGGCGGCAGCGGACTCATTGGAGCAAAGGTCGTGAAGAACCTGCGTCAGCAGGGCCATAAGGTAGTGGCAGCTTCACCCTCATCGGGCGTCAACACCATCACCGGCCAGGGGCTGGCCGCAGCGGTTGCAGGCGCTCAGGTGGTTGTCGATGTGGCGAACGCGCCTTCGTGGGAAGACAAGGCCGTTTTGGAATTCTTTGAAACGTCCGGCCGCAATCTCCTTGCCGCCGAAGCCGTCGCGGGCGTGGGACATCACATCGCGCTGTCCGTTGTCGGCACCGATCGTCTTCTTGCCAGCGGTTACTTCCGAGCCAAGATGGCGCAGGAAAAGCTGATCAAGGCCTCCCCGGTTCCCTACACGATCGTCCGTGCAACGCAGTTCTTCGAATTCGTCGAAAGCATCGCCCAAACCGCCACCGACGGCCAAACGGTTCGGGTGCCGCCTGCCCTGATGCAGCCCATCGTGTCGAATGATGTCGCCGCCGCGCTGGCCGAGATCGCTGTCGAGCAGCCGCTGAACGGCACGATCGAGCTGGCGGGTCCTGAACCGATCCGTATGGACGAACTCGTCCGACGATTCCTGAGCGCAAACCGGGACACACGGAAGGTGATCACCGATGCCCACGCAGGCTACTACGGCATACAGGTGAACGATCAAAGCCTCACCCCCGGCGACAACCCACGTATCGGCCCGACGCGTTTCGAGGACTGGCTCACCCGTGCGCAAGCGCATCACGCTTGAAGAGACCGGCGTCCAGACGGTCAAGGGCGACAAGATTACGCGCGAGCGGTTCTTCTACGACAGAGAGCGGTAACGGCCCATCGCGCCCGATCGGACCGGGTAGGAGCAACCAACAGTCCCTCTAATTTGGGAAACAGCCATGAGCAGCCCAAGGAAGACAGCCATCGTGACCGGAGCTTCGCAGGGGATCGGTGCGGGAATTGTCGAAGAGTTTGTCAAACGGGGTTTCAACGTCATTGCCAATTCCCGGAGGGTGACCCAGTCCACCGAGATCGCGGCTTCCGACCGCGTCGCCCTGGTGGACGGCCACATCGGCGAGCCGGCAACGGCCGCCAGGATCGTCGAGACGGCGCTGTCTCGCTTTGAGTCGATCGACGCGCTGGTCAACAACGCCGGCCTCTTCTTCACCAAGCCGTTCACGGACTACACGGCCGAGGACTTCAAGTCGCTCGTCTCGACGAACGTTGAGGGCTTTCTGTATGTCACCCAACTCTCCATAAAGCAAATGTTAGCGCAGAAGAGGGGCGGGAGCATTGTCACGATCACGGCGGCGCTTGCCCGCAACCCGATCCGGGGCGTCACGGCGGCGGTGCCGATGATCACCAAAGGCGGTCTTGAAACGATCACCCGGCACCTGGCGATGGAGTACGCAAAAGACGGCATCCGTGTGAACGCCGTTGCCCCCGGCGTCGTCTACACGCCGCTTCACCGGGAGACTCCGAAGGACGTGATGGAGAGCTTGTCGCCGATGGGTCGGCCTTCGACGGTCAAGGACATTGCGGACGCGGTCATGTACCTGACCGACGCGGCGACGGTCACGGGTGACACCCTGTACGTCGATGGCGGGGCTCATATCGGTCGCTGGTAATTGAATGGAGCTTTCGTCAGGGATCGACCGGGTGGCGCACACATCACGCTTTTTTTGTGATGTGTGCGACGAAAGATCGAGGAGTCTTCACGCATATGAGGCGACCTGCCGACAGTTTTGCACACATCCCAGAAGGCAGGATGTGTGCGCCACCCTTTCGCCTCACTTTACTCAATCATCATTAGCCATTCAAAAGGGATTCACTATGAAGGAAGCAGAATCGAACGGGACATCACGCCGTCGACTTTTGGCAATGGCCGGCCTTTCCGGTGGCGCCGCACTGCTCGCCCGGTGGCCGCTCTTCGCGAACCAGGAGGGAGTCGTCTCAACAAAGATCAATGCGTCGGCGAAAGCGAAGATCACCGCGATTAAGCCGGGAACGAACACGTCGTTCGGCCCACTGAAGCAGATCGATGCGGGGGTCCTGAATATTGGATACGCTGAA
This sequence comes from Terriglobia bacterium, assembly GCA_020073085.1. NCBI lineage: Bacteria > Pseudomonadati > Acidobacteriota > Terriglobia > Terriglobia bacterium. The sequence continues at coordinate 17,069 of JAIQFV010000006.1, forward strand.
GCGGGCCCCGCCGATGGTCCTGCCGTCATTCTGCTGCACGGCTGGCCCTACGATATTCACAGCTATGTTGATGTCGCCCCGATGTTGGCATCGGCGGGCTACAGGGCCATCGTCCCGTATTTGCGGGGCTATGGCACGACGCGTTTTCTATCAAGCGAATCGTTCCGGAATGGCCAGCCGTCGGGGATCGCTGTCGATATTATCGCCTTCATGGATGCCCTCAAGATCAAGAAGGCGATCCTTGCCGGCTACGATTGGGGAGCGCGGACGGCCAACATCATCGCGGCGCTCTGGCCGGAGCGCTCGAAGGCCATGGTGTCGGTGAGCGGTTATCTGATCGGCAGCCGGGAAGCCGGCAAGACGCCGTTGCCCCCCAGGGATGAGCTCCAATGGTGGTACCAATATTACTTTGCCACCGAACGCGGCCGGGCCGGCTACGACAAATACCGGCACGACTTTGCGAAGCTCATCTGGCAGATTGCTTCGCCGAAGTGGAACTTCGATGACGCCACGTTCGATCGTAGCGCAGCGTCCTTCAACAACCCGGATCATGTCAGCATCGTGATCCACAATTACCGCTGGCGGCTCGGCCTCGCTGAAGGCGAACCGAAATATGACGACCTCGAAAAACGGCTTGCCGCAGGTCCGGTCATCACCGTGCCCACCATTACCCTTGAAGGGGATGCCAATGGTGCGCCGCATCCGGATAGCAGTTTCTATGCCAGGAAGTTTTCGGGCAAATATTCCCACCGGATTATCAAGGGCGGCATCGGGCATAATCTGCCCCAGGAAGCCCCACAGGCCTTTGCCGAAGCTGTCGTCGACGTCGACGGTTATTGATCGGCGTCAACCTGCATAGGCCCTGCGGACGGACTTACACAGGGCCTTGGTCAACCTGGTGGGAATGAATGTGGACGTGATGCAAGAAGGAATGGGACATTCCGACTTGCCGGGGCGCTCTTCCGTACCAAACCTCAGATGAAGACTTGGAATTCGCGATTTGTTTGAATTTTGTCCGCCGCCGGCAAATTGTAATTTGGATTTTGTTTGGATTTTGGCGATTTGGAATTTGGAATTTGCCTTTAATTGGTGTTTATGATCACTTTTCCTCTGGCGTGTCCTTCTTCCAGATACCGTATCGCTTCTGGCACCTCGCTCAACGGGTAACGTCTATCGATGACGGGATCAATCTTCCCGGCTTCAAGAAGATCTTTTAAAAGCGCCAAATCCTCCGGGTTTATGTTCGCCATAAAGAGACGCATCTTCTTGCGCCCGACCAGTGACAGTAAGGGTCCCAGCAACACAACTTGGAGCATTTGGACCCAACCCCCTCCGGCCATGACATAGATTCCGTTCTGAACCATCGCGCGCCTGTAATTGAAGATTGAATGATAGGCGTTCGCGGCGATGATCAGATCGTAACGCTGGCCGCTTCGCGTGAAATCTTCTTGAGTGTAATCAATGACCCGGTCGGCGCCCATCGACCGCGCCATGTCCACATTCCTCGTGCTGCACACGGCAGTGACTTCAGCCCCGAACGATTTGGCTATCTGGACCGCAAATGTACCCACCCCACCCGACGCGCCGTCAACCAGAACCCTGTGGCCTTGCTGGATCCGTCCCTTGTCACGCAGACCCTGGAGGGCAGTGGATGCCGCCACGGGCAAGGCTGCGGCGTCCTCAAACGACAGGTGGACCGGCTTCAGTGCCAATTTATCTTCATTGGCACACGCATACTCGGCACAGGCCCCTGGGCACACGCCGAACACCTCGTCGCCTGGTTTGAACCGGGTGACGTTCCTGCCCACCGCTTCAACCTGTCCGGCCACATCTCGGCCGACTCGGCCGGGTTGCGCGCTCTTTGGTTTACGCAGCCCGAACAGCATGCGAAGGATGTACGGCCCGCCTCTCATTAATCGCCAGTCAAGTGCATTGAGGGATGCTGCGCGAACCCTTATCAAGACTTCATTGTCCCCCGGGGTCGGCTTTTCAATCTCCTCACATTTAAGAACATCGGGCGAACCGTAGTTGTAATAGACGACGGCTTTCATAGGGATATTCTCCTTGATGCGGTTTTTAGGCGACGGCCGGTTACGCTCCGCTGACTCGCCAGGCGCTTGTTGACTTCCCACCTCAGAATACTCACGCCGATCTCGATGAACCCCAGGGAAGCAATAGTTCTACCGCACCACAGGGGTTCGGTTCAGGCTATGCTGGGACATCTAATGGTTGGTCCTTTGCACCCTTAATCAAAAGCCACAAGATAATCGGCAGCTCCCCAAGAGTAAGCACCATCGCAAACCTCGAAACAATATGCCCGTAAGCCGGCAGGAGTAAGAATGTAGAACTAATGGCCAGATAGCCGAAACATGCCAAGATCAGCAGGACGCCCAGAATTCGGGGAAGGAAGCCCGATTTAAACACAAGGACCCCGAAGGGAAAAAGCCAAAGGCCCCAAAATATCTGGGCGAGAAGGATTCCGTCATTATGCAAACCGAGAAATAGCATGACCAGGGCATTCAGCTGACGTGGGTCGAATGCGGACAGGAAGTTAGCACCGCTCAAGAGTGTCAGGACAGCCAGTTGGTTAAGCACATTAAGAAACGATATGGGGACGGAGACCACAAACAATGTCACCATGAGCGAAGCCTGCGTTTTGTCAACCCCTTTGAACAATCGATATAGAGCCAGAGCCACAAATATGAAACCGGTGGCGCAAATCAGCTCGCTCACCATGCCGATACGGAAAAGCAACTCCGAAGCCTGAATCTTGTTGACCGTAGCCGTGGCATCTCCGGGCACAATAAGAACGGAGGGAACATACAGAAGGCTGAAGGCGCCGGGTATTGACATCAACACATACAGTAATCCTGCGACTCTTGCTGCCTTTTTGGTTGAATTCATGGCCTCACTCTCCTTGTCTCGCGGTTGACCGAGGGACCGCTACTCAACGCGCGGTGTTCGTATTCCCTTGAACAGAAGCCAAAAACTGAGCACAAGTTCGAAGATCGCCATAGGGGAATCGAACCACCACAGGTTCACTACTTTGGAGAAGTGGGGAAAGATATAAAAAACGAAAGTGCAGGCGGCGCACCATGCACTGGAGATCATACCAAAGGCAGCCAGGGCTCTGGGGATGTAGTTCGATTTGAACCACAGGTAGCTGCCCACGGTGGCTCCCAATCCCCAAAACAGCAAGCCAACGTAGTACGCGTCGAACCCGCTGAGGTGCAATCGTACCAAGGCCGACAATTGGTCGGGTCCAAACGCACGCGAGTAATCAGCGTCCTTCAAGAGCCGCAGAGCGGTAAAGAGATTGAGCGTCGCCAGGAGCCACATGACGCCATGGACCAGCCTGCCGAATGCCGCGAGCAAGGCAAGGTTCTGGCTGACCGGCTTGAGGATCACGTAAAGCGCTGTCAGCAGCACGACCACGCCAACGCAGTAAACCATGTCGCCCGCGACCCCGATACGGAATAGTGTTTCGTGCGCCAGGATATTGCGGGCGGTTTCCGCCGGATTGCCGCCAACGATGAGGCGGGCGAAGATCCCGAAATTGACCGCAACCACGGTGACGAACGAGATCAGGCAAGCAAGTCCTGCGATCTTTGCAGCCGTGCGTTGTGACTCGTCGATCGTGCTGTTTATCATTTCGTTTCCTCCCAGGAGGCCGGGTGCAGCGGGTTGTCAGGTTCTTCGTTATGTTTCCAGAGTTAATACTACACCTTTCGAGGTGTCCTTCTGCCGGATACCGCATAGCTTCAGCGATCCCTGCTTGGGACAGCGTCCGGGGACCGGCGGCCTCAAGGCTCTTTGGTCTCGCCGGGGGATGGGCAGAAGCCCCAACGTCCGCGCCAGCTTTGCCGGAGCCGTTCCTGCTCCTCAGGGGTCATGTGCTCCCAGCGCTCGGTCATGCGCTCTTTCATGCGACGGCGCACATTGGAGCGACCGGAACTGCGCACTCCAAGTCCGCCGAAGAGGATGCGGCACAGCGCCAGGATGCCCAGCGCTTGCCAGAAGGTGACCGGGCGCCAGCCGAAGAGCGGCGGCAGCAGCCAATTCCACAGTTGCAGCACGAGTTCGCCGCCAAGGGCGACAAAGAGCAGCATCCCCAGGATCGCCAGTGGAGCGATGAAAATCAGTCTTTTCACTCTCGGTCTCATATTCAGTCCCTCACGCTTTCGTAAATTCGTCGTAAATGTTTTGCAGTCGTTCGCGCAGGTGCAGCACCGCATAGCGTTTGCGCGAGAGCAGCGTATTCACGCTCACGCCGGTCTCGGCGGCCATCTCCTTGAAGCTGCGCCCCTCGATCTCGTGCCCGACAAACACCTGGCGCTGCGCTTCTGGCAGCTCATCGAGCGCAAACTCGAGTTCGTCGAGGAGCACGCCGCGGATGTAAAGAGCGTCCGGTCCGGCATCGGGCGAAGGCAGCAAGTCCTCCAACCGGAGCAACTCTTCGTCGTCGGCCACGGCGGCATCGCTGAAGCTCCCCGGCGTCTTCTTGCGGAAGAGATCGGTGATGCGGTTGCGCGCGACGCGGAAGAGCCAGCCGGCAACGTGCTCGATCGGCATCAGCAGGCGGTTCGCTTCCACCAGCTCGTAGAAAACCTCTTGCAGGATGTCCTCGGCATCGCGCGGGTCAGGCACCCGCCGCCGAATGAAGTTGCGCAGCCGGGATTGCTCCCGCTTGACCACCTCTGATATCCCCCGGTCCTGTTTGAGGCTCATGGGCTCCAGGCTCGCTGCGTCCCTCATCCATAGTTGTAGACGAATGGGGGTGGGTGAATATTGTAGAATATTTGGGGAGTCTTTGTGTTGACCCTGGGTTAGGGACAGACACCTTCTCTTAAGCAATATCGCAGAATGGCAGCAAAGCAGGTGTCTGTCCCTCTTTTTTGGATCTCCATTTTCGATGAATGCGAGGCGAGCCAAGAGGGAAGAAGTGGACGAGCCAATGAAAGGAAAAATGAGTGTTGGTGAGCCGCGTAGGAATCGAACCTACAACCTACTGATTAAGAGTCAGTTGCTCTGCCAATTGAGCTAGCGGCCCCCAGAGCGGGTAAAGAACTTAAACTGGAATGATGAAATTGTAAAACAAAAAATCGACCGGTCCTGGTATCCGGGATTACAGCTGGAATAAGCGAACAAAGAAGCTGATATCTAAAATCTGAAAATTCAGATTTGAGAATAGAAGCGAACCAAGAGTCCGAAATCCGAAATCTCAAATCCGAAATGAAATCCCTTGATCGGCGGTGGTGGATGCGTTCGTACCAAGCCTCCTCCAGCCTCTCTCCCCAATTCATGGTGCGCCTGACTGGGCTCGAACCAGCGGCCTTTTCCTTCGGAGGGAAACGCTCTATCCAACTGAGCTACAGGCGCACACGAAAAACCAGCGTTGAATTTTAACCCAACAACGCCCTCCGAGTAAATTCCAAAGTCCAATAACCAAAACCCAAATAAATTTCAAAATCCAAATTCCAAGCCAGCCCGGCGGACAAAATCCAAACAAAACCCAAACTCCAATCCGCCTGCGGCGGACAAGTTCCAGCCCTCTGGACACGCCCCAGGACACTCCCGTTCGTGACTTATGTCATGGCGACTTACTGTGCGACTCGACCATAATCAATGGGCATAGAATACTGTTACCCCGTTCGAGCCGCCTTAAAGGCGCTCACTTTCGTTCTGAGTGTCTAGCCGGAGCTTGAGCAGGAGGGATTCGTGGAAAGTCAAGGAAGGAGGGACTTGAAGAGAAGATCCCGGCGTCACAATAGTCTGGTCCCGCTTTCTCGCGAGCATCACTATGCGCTGACACTGTGCCTGCGGATTCACAAGGGATTGCCCGAGCATCGCACGGATCGGGACTGGATTCGAATAAAGGTGGGCCATGCCATTGAGTTTTTCGAGACCGAACTGGTCGTTCATTTTCAAGCCGAAGAGAGGTTCTTGTTCCCCGAGATGCGCGACATGGCCGAGGCCCGCGAGATTCTTGACGAACTGCTCGCTGAACATCGGAAGATGGATCGCCTTGTCAAACAACTGCGGGATCGCGGGGGCGAGTCGCTGGTGTCAGCACTGACGGAATTCGCCGACACTCTTGAGGCGCACATCCGCAAGGAAGAGCGCGCCTTGTTTCCGGTCTACGAACGAGAGGCCTCCCCCGAAACTATCTCCCGCGTCGAACGGGCAATTTTTGAACTGATCGGCTCCGCATCTCGGCCTCGACACCCGGAGTTGCTGAAGTGAGCCGGGAGACGTATCAGATCCCTGGGGGCTGTTGCTAAGACCTGGAAGCCTGCGATGATCCCGCAGGTGGTGGAGGGCCACCACCATAATCACGTGATTCTGGGTCGGAGGCTGTCTCGATTCCTTGGGGCCCACCCGGCAATTTGACCGCTGAGGCGCCAGGTCCGTCTGTAGACTGGATCTGAATATTCCCCCAACTGCCGTTGGGGGGATTGATCCGTCACTTCTGAGGTCTTCAACCAACACAACTCCTCAATTGAAGTCTGTGTTCCTGACGTCCTTTTGGACTTTGAGATTTATTTGGATTTTGGGTTTTATTTGGATTTTGGCGTTTGGAATTTGGAATTTACTCCGCAGGAGTTGGTACGCCTGGCCCGACTCGAACGGGCGACCCTCTGCTTAGAAGGCAGATGCTCTATCCACCTGAGCTACAGGCGCACTCTCATCTGACGCCGGTCAAATTCTAGCGCACTCGAGACGGGGCGGCAAGTCTTGACCGTCGGAGACTGGGGGAAATTTCTATCGGGTTCAGAATCGGCAGACAACAGCATCCGCAAGGGGAATAGCAGGTCACCCCCGAGTGGAAAAAGATGTCTCAACCGGCTGGAAAAATGAATCGAGCCGCAAGCCAGTCCGCCCACGGGTGTGGGGTCTGCAGACGCATTTTCCCCGGACGGGAGCAGGCCATGGCAGGCCGGTGGAAAAAGATTGCTGTATTATGTGTTGAAAAATAAGGAGAATTTTTGTAGAGTGGTGTCCTCACCAGCTCTGAGGAAGGGATCCTCAGCCGGATATCGATGAGCCAAATTTCAAAAGTTCTTGTGGTTGAAGACGACATCAGCGTCACTACCGGTATTTCCATTTATCTCAAGAAGGCCGGCTACCAGGTCGTCAGTACCTTTGATGGGACCAGCGGTCTGGAGGCGGCCAAGAAGGAAACCCCGGACTTCATCATCCTCGACATCATGCTTCCGAAGATGAACGGGTACGAGGTCTGCAAGGCCATCCGCAAGATCAACCCCCGTGTTCCCATCATTATGTTGACTTCCAAGTCCGACGAAGGCGACAAGGTCTTCGGCCTCGGGCTGGGTGCGGATGACTATATTACCAAGCCCTTCAGCTTCCGCGAGTTGGAGGCGCGCATGAAGGCCGTGGCGCGTCGGGCCGAAAAGGATGCCGTCCTGGTTTCAAAACAGCCCCAGCTCAAGCATCGCGACATCCTGCTCGATCTCAATACCCGGGAAGTCCTCGTTAAGAAGAAGGCCCTCACCCTGACTCCAAAAGAATTCGACCTGATGAAGCATTTCATGCAGAACCCTGAACTCGTGTTCTCGCGGGACCAGTTGTTGGATGCGGTTTGGGGATACACCTTCGAGGGTTACGACCGGACCATCGATACGCATATTAACCGCCTGCGCAATAAGATCGAGAAGGATCCCAGCGCCCCCCAGTACATCATCTCGGTGTACGGCGTCGGCTACAAACTCGTTTAGCCATCCATTCACCCTTCCTTCCATTTTGCCTGGCTGAGTCGTCGCCGGACGATTCAAGAAATCTCTTCTGAATAACCATGCGCCCTGGGATTCAAGGGCCGTCTCAGTTTGGGGGGCGATTCCCGTGGTCTGGAATACCGACCGGTCGGTAGGTTGGCGGGGTCCCCGGGAGCGTGGCAAGCGAAAGCGGAAATAGCGCCATTTCGATGCGCGCTGTGGCCTGGAGGGATGCCAGGCGCTGATGGTATTTTTTTATATTCAACGACTTAACCCTTGCTTCGATGAGGCATCTAAATGGAGTGAATCGATTGAGAGAGGAGAACTCAGGAACGCCGTCGAGTCGATGCATAGGACAGGAATTCGGGCCAGGAAAAAGGGTGGTCCGAAAAAAATACAATTTTTAGCTAATGCTCCGTCCTCTTATGACGATAGATAAATGGAAATAGGGCATCGCCTTCCGGTGATGCGCAAGGAGCAACAAGAAGAAGATGGAAGCGAACAGTAACACCAGTCAATTTGGCGAACTTAATCCTGATCTCAAGAGTGAGCAGGTGCGGGAATTTGAGGACAAGCTGTACGACCGCATCGTCGGGCAGGAGCGGGCGGTGCGCCGCATGTCCGGACTCTTTCAAATCTACCAGTCGGGCCTGACCGTCCCGGGCCGTCCGATTGGAAACCTTCTTTTCCTGGGCCCCACGGGCTCGGGGAAGACGCGTCTCGTGGAAGCAGCCGCCGACGTTTTGTTCGGCGACGAGCGCGCGTTCATCAAGGTGGATTGCGGGGAGTTCCAACACAGCCATGAGATTGCCAAACTGGTGGGGTCGCCTCCGGGCTATCTGGGGCACCGCGAGACCCAGCCGGCGCTGACGCAGGAGGCGCTGGACCAGTTCCACAGCGACCGCATGCATCTGACGCTGGTGCTGTTTGACGAAATTGAAAAGGCCAGTGACGCCTTGTGGAAACTCATGCTGGGCATCCTGGACAAAGCCACCCTCACGCTGGGAGACAACCGGCGCGTCGATTTTTCCAAGTGCATCATCGTGATGACCTCGAATTTGGGAGGCAGCGAAATCAGCCGCATGATGATGGGCACCGGGCTGGGGTTTGCCAGCGCCACCCAGAAATATGACTCCGATGAGACCGACGTTTCCATTTACCACACGGCGGTGGAATCGGCGAAGCGCAAGTTTTCACCCGAATTCATGAACCGGATCGACAAGGTGATTGTCTTCCGGCCCCTGAGACCGGAGCATCTCGAAAAGATTCTGGACATCGAGCTGGGACAGGTTCAGCAACGGATCCTGAACTCCCAGGCCGAAAACAAGTTTGTCTTCCATTGTTCCGAACCCGCGCGACAATTCCTGCTGAAGGAAGGGACCGATCCGCAATACGGGGCTCGCCCGCTCAAGCGGACCATTGAGCGACACATCGTTTTCCCGCTCGCTAATCTGACCGCGACGAATCAGGTCACGCTGGGTGACTTCATCCGGGTGGATTTTGATCAAGACAGGAACCGCCTCGTCTTTCTGAAGGCCCAGGAAGGCGCGATCATCCATGCCGCTCCCCTCATGGCAGGGGCCGCCCCATTGAGCGATGACCAACAAGGGAAGGGGGTCGCCGTCGCGGAGAAAGTCGCGATTGAGATTGAAGAGAAGCCCCAGATTTTTCCCTACAGCAAATTCAAAGTCCAATAGACCTTCCCTCTCCCCTCGTCACGGCGTCGGACAGGAGCGGGCTCGAACCGCTCCTGTTGGACGCACCCCAAACCCGAGAGCACATTGATCAGCGAAGGCCATTCAAGCAGCTTTTTGAAGCTGGAGGTTGTAGCGTGATTTGAGGGAATGTTGGGATCTTGTTCCGGTCAGAGATCGGAGGGCTGACAGAAGTTGTCTCCGGTCTTGTGCCGGGAAGGGTCCCAGGCGGGAAGCCCTCCGGAGGAAATCTGAATCCAGTCTCATCCGCGAGCCCACCTTGCTCTCCCGCGAGGAGTCTATCGCCCCGCAACCGGGGCTCTCACATTTTTTCTCATGGGTACCCCGCCCTCGCCCCGCAAAGAGAAAAAGCGCGGGGCTCAGACGGGGCTACATTCGATCGGTCCTCCGGACCTAACCTGAAAATATTCTCATCTCGAGCCCCGTCTCGCTCCCCGCACGGAGGGCGGGCCGGAGCATCCTCGGCCCGTGAATCTTCGAAAGGCGGGGCAATGTGCCGCAGCACATCGCCCCGCTTCATCAAACGGGGTCTAGCGTTTAGTAGGAGGGTCCGCCGGCAAATTCGAATTGGACGGGGCGGCGGGCACTGGGGCCGGAGATGGAGGTGGAGGAACACGGTGAGGCAGCAGGTCAGGGAGTTGCGCAATATTGTAAGCCGCGACGGCAAGCACGGTGGAGGCCTGAATCAGGTCGTCCTTCTTGGCCTTGTCAAAGGTATCGGACTGGGAATGATGGGTCTTCCCGTACTCCACCGGATCCTGGATGAAGGCAAACGCCGGGATGCCCGAAGGAAGAAAAGAGAGATGGTCAGTCCCTCCCTGGTTGCGGAGATTGATTTCCTGCAGGCCGAGGTCATTCACGGGAGCCAATACAGCGGCCATGGTGGGTCGAACGTCGTCGCGCCCTTGAAGGGCGATGCCGCGAAGCCGGCCCGTCCCGATATCCATAACCAGGACCGCTGACACCTTCGACATCTCGTCCCTGTGGGCGTCATGGTATGCTTTTGAACCCAGCAACCCTTCCTCTTCACCCTCAAAGAAAATGAAACGAATGGTGCGCTTCGGCTTGGCGCCCACCGCGTTCAATACGCGGCACGCTTCCAGGATGGACATTGTCCCCGTACCGTTATCCGTGGTTCCGGTGCCCAGGTCCCAGGAATCCAGATGTCCGCCAAGAATCACTACCTCATCGGGTTTTTCCGAGCCGCGGATCTCAGCGACTGTGTTTTTGGCTTCCACGGGAGAGGAGGTAAATGAGTTGGAAATGTTCATCTCCAGAACGACTTTTTGCTTCCGCTCCAGAAGCCGCCACAGCATCGTGTAGTTTTCGTGAGTCACAAAGACCGAAGGAATGACGGGGGCATTCGGGTCTTTTCCGCCCAGTCCGCCCATGTTGAGCAATCCATGATCTTTTCCGGAGTCGGAGATCGACACCAGGACACCCTCGTCTTTGAAGAACTGCGTCGTCTTTTCCCGTATCTGTCGCATCTGCTCGTAATTCATCGGCGGTCTCGGTGGGGGTGGAGGCTGTGGTGGAGGGGCCGCCTTATCCGGAGCCCCGGGTGCCGGAGGTTGTTGCGGGCCAGCCGCAGGACCGGGAGGGGCGCCCGGGCGACCTTGCATAACTTCAGGGGGAGGTCCGAAGGGCCGGGTAAGATCCGCGGGTGGGCGCGTGATAACGAATTTTCCACGCAACTGCCCTCGATACTTCTCGAGGTCTTCCACCTTGGGCGCATTCACGTAGATCAACTCACCCGTGACCGTTCCCGGGGTTCCTGGAGCCCAGCCGTATGAAGCGATCGTCAGTGGAATTCCGTTGGGGGTGAGGATGCGTCCCGTGGCGGTCCCGCGGCTCCATCCCAAGCCGAAAGCCCAGCTTTCCGAATGGGCATTCACGCAGCCGTAATCGGCAAATCGCTGTCGGCTCCAATCCTCAGCGCGTTTTAATCGATCCGACCCCGTCAGCCGGGGACCGATCATGTCGGTCAAATACTCCAGGTTTTGCATGACTTCGGAGTGATCTTTCACGTTCTCAATGATCTTCTTGTCGACTTCAAGCGTCGCCGCGTCTTGTGCGAAGCAGATGAAGGATTGCAGGGTGAACAGTACTGCCACCGTCAGACAAATGAGGCGTCGATGCATTTTCTTCTCCTGAAAAGACGATGTCCGGATTCTATTGCAGTGCATTCCAGAGGGATACCTGAGGCTTACCTGGCAGAGGACGAGCGCCAAGGCCTTTCGGTTACGAGGGCTCAAGTTCAGGAATGTGCTCGAGGAAGCGCTCGAATCACAAAAAATCCCGCGGAAAACAAAGGTCTACAGGGAGGGAGCGCAGCGCGCTCAAAGGGGCCTCCCCCATTCGGGCGCTGGTCCATGCTTCTTGGCTTCTTGCGGCGAATCCGGGATGCTCAAAATTGGACGCCTTGCGGCTCGGGTATGTCCAGGACTGCCTCATGGCCCCATTCGCGGAACTTGAATTGAAAGAAGCCATCCAGATGAGGCAAATGGGAGACCCCGTGGCCCGTGGCCGAGGAGGGGAGATTCCATGTGCCGCGAAATGGCTCATACTGAATCTCAGCGGAGATACTTTCGAGTTTGGCGAGTTGTTTTTGTATGGACTGGAGGTTGTGCAGCGCCTCGATCCGTATTTCTTTGACCCTGCCGGTGGCAGCCTCGATCGAAACCGACCCGGAAGCCAGGATCAGCGACTTCGCCTGCACCTTAGGTTCGAAGCGGTACCGCACGACTGCAGAATCATCCGATGGGATGGCGTCGAATTGAAGAAAAGGGAGCTTCTCCTCCTGCAAAGGAAAGAACAGCTCGTCCCAGAGAATTTCCACCAGTATTCCCGGCTGCCCTTTTGGATCAATATGCGGCTTGGGATTTCCACGGTCGTCAGTGTCAGAGACGATGCGAACTAATACCTCGCGGCGACCCAGGGCATCAACCGTCGGGGCCGGTTCAATACTCACCACCGTGGTCCGTTCCCCGAGCTTCCGGGAGTCCTTCTCAGCGGCCGCGTTGCCGTCGTCAGGCTTTGCGCCCAGCTTGAAGCGCTCAACTGCCAGTTCCTGCTGATACCGCGTCCGATCACGGACCGCCATCGCTTGCTCTTGGTTGTGAGCGGCCAGCAGAATGATGTCAGGGGTTTGGCTTGCCTTTGGGGAAGCTAAAAGGAGATGGGTGGATATGAGGATAAGAACCAGAAGCGAATTGCGGCCCTCAAAAGTGATGCGTGAGAACTTCAAACTTTCTGGGTGCTCCTGCCTTGGAAAATCTGAGATGTTCGGTCGGAATCAAAGCAAAACCGGGAAACTGAATCGCTTGCTCGGGTGGAGCAAGAACTTCGCCTGGGTGTTCCTCGAGAGGAGGTATGCTCCCTTTGTCGGCCCATCTGGCGAGCTTGTTCAACATCAGTTTCGACAGAATGAGGGCGCTGATTCCTGCAATCCAAAAGGCCACGGTGAAGCCGATCACGAGGTTCTCGAGCATTAGATACCCCCTCAACTTCCTCCAGGGTCAATTGATGGGTGTCACGCCCCACCACTCCCTGAATAGACCCCTACCCATGCCTGATTTGCAGCAGTCCAGTGGCCAAAGTAAACTGAAATTGATGTTCATTTTGAATCAATATATCTAATTGAAACACTAAGGCTTATATGTGTAGAATTTATTTGAATTATTCGGGATTTTACACACCTTTTTTGAACATGCGAAAAAAGGGGAATTTTTCCTTGGTTTTTGACTCCAATCTGGACTAATTTGATGCGGTTTTGACAGCGGTTTTTTCTAACCTATTGTGTGTGGGCGGGTTTGGCCATTTTTTCACAATCAAAATTCACTCCCATCCTGGAAGTCGGAAACCTCGCAAGCACCTCCAGCAAATTCTGATGACTATTTCATTTGTTTACGATGCATATTGGAGGGGAAATAGAGATGGTCCAAGCATTTTCGCCTGCGGCCTGATTCTGGGATCATCGAGCACACGTCCCTTCTGTTCCGGGAGCCGGCCCGGTAGGGAAACGGATGCGAAATGGCACTTAAAAGAGGGCTGATTTTGCGCCTTGAATCGTTTGACAACGTTCTTTGCGATGGACTATTATCTCGCGGTTGACTGGGGGAAGATAGAGTCGCCCGGCACCAAGACTCCCTCCGGTACCCTCCGAGCAACGCACCTCGATAGGACGCCCGCTTTTGCGGATGGCATCTCTATAAAAACGTGAACGCGCTGGCCGATTGATTTTGAGCGCACACTAAAAGACGGAAATTGCCGCTTCAGAGGTATTCATGCCACTCAACCTTTCTCAGAAAATCATAAAAGAACACCTGATCTCGGGCGAGATGTCGGCGGGCAAGGAGATCGGGATTCGGATTGATCAGACGCTGACGCAGGATGCGACCGGGACCATGGCCTACCTGCAATTTGAGGCCATGGGGATTCCCCGGGTGCGCACCCGCCGTTCCGTGAGTTATGTCGATCACAACATGCTGCAGACCGACTTCATGAATGCCGACGATCACCGGTATTTGCAGTCTGTCGCGGCTCGTTATGGCCTCTATTTTTCCAGGCCCGGCAATGGGATTTGCCACCAGGTGCATCGCGAGCGGTTTGCGGTTCCCGGGCAGACTTTGTTGGGGTCTGACTCGCACACCCCGACCTGTGGAGGCCTCGGCATGCTCGCGATTGGGGCGGGCGGGTTGGACGTCGCGGTGGCCATGGCGGGGGCTCCCTTCTATCTTTCCATGCCCAGGATTCTCGGTGTACACCTAAAAGGTTCTTTACAGCCCTGGGTGACAGGCAAGGATGTCATCCTGGAGATGCTGCGCCAACTCACGGTCAAGGGGGGCGTGGGAAAGATCGTCGAGTATTTTGGTGAGGGGGTCGCTTCACTCTCTGTCAGTGATCGTTTTACCATCACCAATATGGGCGCCGAGTTGGGGGCCACCACCTCCGTTTTCCCGAGCGATGAGCAGACGAAGCGTTTTCTTGTAGCGCAGCAGCGGGAGGAGGCATGGCAATCCCTCGGGGCGGACCGGGATGCAGGCTATGATGAAATCCTGGAAATTGACCTCGACCGACTCGAGCCGATGATCGCCCAGCCCCATTCGCCGGATGCGGTGGTGCCGGTGCGGGAGGTGAAGGGGATTGCTGTGCAGCAGGTGTGCGTTGGCTCGTGCACCAACTCCAGTTATCATGACCTGGCGGTCGCGGCGTCGATGGTCGAGGACCGTGTGGTGCATCCCGGCGTATCGTTCACTCTCACGCCCGGCTCGAAACAGGTTTTCGAGATGATCGCGGGCGACGGAAAAACCCTGACCAACCTGATTGCGGCCGGGGCCCGCGTTCTGGAATCCGCCTGCGGACCCTGCATTGGAATGGGCCAGGCGCCCTCGAGCGGGGCGGTGTCAATTCGGTCCTTTAACCGAAACTTCGAGGGTCGCAGCGGGACGCTCAATGCCAAAGTCTACCTGGCTTCTCCGGAAACCTGCACGGCTTGCGCCCTGACAGGCGAGATCACCGACCCGCGGGACTTGAAGTTGAAGTTCCCGAGTGTTCTTGATCCGGTAAAATTCCCGGTGAACGACAACATGCTGATTCCGCCGTCGGGAAGCGGCGAAGCGATCGAAGTCATCCGCGGGCCCAATATCAAACCCTTGCCGACGGCCCGGACCATGCCGGAGGCCCTGCGCGGCCAGGTCCTTCTGAAGGTGAGCGACAACATCACCACTGACCACATCATGCCCGCCGGCGCCAAGGTGCTTCCGCTGCGTTCCAACATCCCGGCGATTTCCGAATTTGTGTTTGAACGGGTGGACCCGACCTTTCCCCATCGGGCCAAAGAGTCCGGCGGCGGATTCATTCTCGGAGGAGCCAATTACGGCCAGGGCTCCAGCCGCGAGCATGCCGCCCTGGCCCCGATGTACCTCGGGGTCATGGCCGTTCTGGCAAAATCATTTGCGCGCATTCATTGGGCCAACCTCATCAATTTCGGGATCCTCCCTCTGACCTTCGAAAATGAACTCGATTATGACCGCATCAACCAGGGAGATGCACTCGAGATGCCTTCCGTTCGAACGGAAGTGGAATCCGGACAGTCCATCAGCCTGCGCAACGTGACGCGGAATTTTGAAGTGAAGATGAAGCATACTTTCACGAGACGCCAGATCGAATTGTTGCTTGCCGGGGGATTGTTGAACCACATCAAGCAGGGCTCGTCGGGAAACTGACGGGGGAGCGGTCAGGGCGGCCCAGTCTGAATGTGGCAAGGGGGCGGTTCAGCAACGTCCTTTTCGGCCGGTCCGGCTCCTCATCTCGCCAGCCTCTGCGTTCTCAGAGCCAGTCACAGAAGCAGTAAATCTAAACTTCACACCAACGACGGAGAATTCTGATGCTATCTTTTAATGGAAATCCCGTGCCCTCAACGGGTCGGGCGATCACCTTGAGCAATGATAAACTTTTCGTTCCGGATGATCCCATCATCCCTTACATCGAGGGGGATGGGACGGGGCGAGATATCTGGAAGGCATCGGTTCGGGTTTTTGATGCCGCGGTGTCCAAGACCTTCGGCGGGAAACGGAAGATCACCTGGTACGAGACTTATGCCGGGGAGAAGGCGTTCAACGCGTGCAAGGAATGGCTCCCCGCTGACACCCTGGAGGCGATCAAGCATTTTCACGTGGCCATCAAGGGGCCGCTGACCACGCCGATCGGCGGCGGCATTCGCAGCTTGAATGTCACCCTGCGCCAGGTGCTCGACCTGTACGCCTGCGTCCGGCCCGTCAAGTATTACGCCGGCGTGCCTTCGCCGGTGAAGGCCCCGGAGAAGATGAATATCATTATTTACCGTGAGAACACCGAGGACGTGTATGCCGGGATCGAGTGGCAGCAGGGAACCCCGGAGGCAAAAAAGATCATTGATTTTCTGGCGAAGGAGATGAACAAGAAGGTGCGTCCGGATTCCGGCATCGGGATCAAACCGATGTCAGCCACCGCATCCAAGAACTTGGTCCGGCGGGCCATCCGGTATGCCATCGATCATGGAAAGAAAGTGGTGACCCTGGTGCACAAGGGGAACATCATGAAGTTTACCGAGGGGGCCTTTCGTTCCTGGGGTTATGAACTGGCGCGGGAGGAGTTCTCCGCGCAGACCATCTCGGAGGAGGAGGTCACCAAGAACTTTGACGGAAAGGCGCCTGCCGGGAAGATTGTCATCAACGATCGCATCGCCGATTCGATGTTCCAACAGGTGCTGACGCGCGCCGACGAATATCAGGTGGTGGCCACTCCCAACTTGAACGGGGATTATCTCTCGGATGCGTGTGCGGCCCAGGTGGGCGGACTGGGGATCGCTCCGGGCGCGAATATCGGCGACAATTATGCGGTCTTCGAAGCGACCCACGGCACGGCCCCGAAGTATGCCGACAAGGACGTCATCAATCCCGGGTCCCTCATCCTCTCCGGGGTCATGATGTTCGAACACCTCGGATGGAACGAGGTGGGGACCTTGATCGAAACGGCCTTTGCCAAGACGATCCAGCAAAAGAAGGTCACCTATGACCTCGAACGGCTGATGCAGGGCGCGACAAAATTGAAGTCGAGCGAGTTTGCCAGCGCGATTATTGAGAATATGTAAGGGGGATGAGAGAATTCTGTGGGTTTCCAGACATCAGCCGAGGCCGGAAGTCAGAGACCAGAAGTCAGAAGTCGGAAGTCGGATGACTTCTGTAGGGGCGCACAGATGTGGGCCCTGTTTCGAAATCAGAACCCGGAAGTCAGAATTCAGAAGCTGGACCCGATCGCATTCTGAGGGGGAATACGCGGCCACCTTCAAAGGGCACTCGAAGGAGCGGCCCGGGCAATCAGCCATTGCCCCATTCGAAGTTGACTGTTCGAAACTCAATGTTCGTTCTTTCCTGTAGGGAGGAGAAATCCAAATAGCCTGGAGGCATTCATGCGAAGGAAAATAACCGTTGTAGGAGCAGGCAATGTGGGCGCCACGACCGCCCAGCGGATTGTGGACAATCACCTGGCCGACGTGGTGTTGATTGATATTCTGGAGGGCGTGCAGCAGGGCAAGGGTCTGGACATGCTGGAATCGGGCCCCGTGTGTGCGTACGACTGCCATTCCTCCGGAACCAATGATTACAAGGACACGGCGAATTCCGACATCGTGGTCATCACGGCGGGACTGGCACGGAAGCCGGGCATGAGCCGCGATGACCTTCTGAAGACCAACTTCGAGATCGTCAAGGGGGTCACAGAGCAAGTGGCCAAGTACTCGCCCAACGCGATTCTGATCGTCGTCTCCAACCCCCTGGACGCCATGGTTCAGACGGCATACAAGGTTTCCGGATTCCCCAAGAACCGGGTCATCGGGATGGCGGGGATTCTGGACAGTGCGCGCATGTCAGCCTTCATTGCCCTCGAGCTCAAGGTGAGTGTTGAAAATATCTCCTGCTTTGTGCTGGGAGGGCACGGCGACACCATGGTCCCGCTGCCTCGCTATTCGACAGTCTCCGGCATTCCGATCACCGAGCTTTTGCCGAAGGACAAGATCGATGCGATCGTCAAGCGCACTCAAGGCGGAGGCGCAGAAATCGTTTCCCTGTTGAAGACGGGAAGCGCCTACTATGCGCCAAGCGCTGCCACCGTGGAGATGATTAAAGCCATCTTCTTTGACAAGAAGAAAATCCTGCCGTGCGCCGCGTTGCTGGAAGGGGAATATGGGATTAACGGCCTGTTTGTGGGAGTTCCCGTGAAGTTAGGGACCAAAGGTGTGGAGGAAATTGTTCAGGTCAAGCTGACCGCCGAAGAAGACGCCGCGCTGAAGAAAAGCGCTGCCTCCGTGAAAGAACTGGTCGGTATTATCGGAGTTTAGCGGAAATGGGACTTCCGAAGGGGGAACCCTTCGGAAGTCCGCCCTACCGGGCGAACATCTCCTTCAGTTTGAATTTCTGGATCTTGCCGGAAGCCGTCGTCGGGAAGCTCTCCACGAAGCGCAGCGTAGTGGGAATCTTGAAAGAGGCGATTCGCTCTCTGCAATAGGACTGAATTTCCACGCACGTGCATTCCACCTCCGGCTTCAACCGGATGGCGGCCGCCACTTCCTCCCCCCACTTTTCATTCGGAATGCCATAGACGGCCACATCAAGAACCTTCGGATGGGTCAGGAGAAATTCCTCGATCTCCCGGGGGGCTATGTTTTCGCCGCCTCGAATGATGATGTCCTTCAATCGTCCCGTCACGCGCACGTAGCCGTCCTGATCAAGGCTCGCTTGGTCCCCCGTGTGGAGCCAGCCCTCCCGATCGATGGCTGTCGCGGTCTCTTTGGGATTATTGTAATAACCTTTCATCACGACGTACCCGCGACAACAGAGTTCACCCGGCCTGTTCGGGCCAAGATCGAGGCGGGTCAGGGGGTCAATGACCTTTACTTCGACCTCGGGGAGAATATTGCCCACCGTACCGCAGCGATGAGCGAGGTCATCATCCCGCCGGGTTTGAGTAATCCCGGGCGACGATTCGGTCATGCCATAGGCGATAGTCATTTCGGGGATATGCATTTCATCAATCACCCGGCGCATGAGCGGCTCCGGACAGGGGGCGCCTGCCATCATTCCGGTACGCAAGAAGCGGCAATTGAATTTTTTAAAGTCCGGGTGCCCGAGCATCGCCAGGAACATGGTGGGGACCCCATAGACAGCCGTGCAGCGCTCCCGTTCAATTGCATCGAGAACCTTCACGGGATCGAAATGCTCCACCAGGACGAGTGCGACGCCGTGCGTGAACGCTCCCAGAACCCCGATCACACATCCGAAACAATGGAACAGGGGAACCGAAAGGCACAGGCGGTCCGCCGGCGAGTAGGCCAGCCCCTTTCCCAGCCAATAGCCGTTGTTCAAGATATTCCGATGCGACAGCATTACTCCCTTCGGGAACCCGGTCGTCCCGGAGGTGTACTGCATGTTGATGACTTCGTCGACATGGAGCGAGTCCTCCCGGGCACGGACCGCCTCCCGAGGGACCCTTAATCCCGACTGCTCGAGCTCTGCGAGAGGGACAATTCCCGGATATCTCTCCGTTCCGAGGTGGATGATCCTTCGAAGTGAGGCCAGCTTGGGATGGTTGGGATCAGTCCTGCCCGTGTTGGCGAGCGAGGGGAGAAGCGAGTAGATGGTTTGGATGTAATCAAGATCTTTAAGACCAAGCGAGGCGATCAACATCGAGGACTCGGACTGCGAGAGCAGGAATTCCAGTTCATTCGGACGCAGTTGGGTGTTGACTGTAACGAGGATAGCCCCGATCTTAGCCAGGGCAAACTGGAGTGCAATCCACTCCGGCAGGTTTGTCGACCAGAGGGCTACCCGGTCTCCCTTCTGGACGTTAAAGGCGATCAACCCTCGGGCGAGGCGATTAACCCATGCTTCCAACTCGGCGAACGTCCACCGACGGTTCAAATCCGGACCGATCAGCGCCTCGTGACGGGGGAGAAGCGCGGCCAGGCGAGTGAGCAATTGGCCGACGCAGATGTCCCGGAAGCCGTCAAAGGGATCGACGGGAATGGACATGCGGTCCTCCGCCACTTCGTCAAACCGATTCATAAAGCGGTCTGAAGCAGATCATTGCAACCGGAAATTGACCTCGGCTTTGGCGACGACGTTCACAGCTCTTCCGTCTTTGGAGGAGGGAACGAACCTCCACTTTCTGACCGTGTCGACGGCATCTCGTCAAGCCCATAACCCACCGGGCGGAGCACCTCGATCTGATCCGTCGTCCCGTCGACACGCACCATGAACTGAAGAAGGACTGTGCCCTGGATCTTCCGTTTTCGGGCGGCTTCCGTGTAACTTGGCGGAAAGCTGCAATTCTCAATGCACTGGGGGCTTGAGACGCCATCCCGGCCGGGGGTGAAGACCTCCGCTCTTGTGCTCCCCGCTTCCCTCGCCTGCTCGACCGCCCGCATCAAACGCAGTGTATTGCCCCCCAGGACCTTCCGGATTTCTTCCGCGCTGTAACCCTTGTTGAGCAAAGCCTGCGTCAGATTGGGCATCTTGGAAGCATCCTCCAATCCCACCGGTGTGCACGTCACGCCATCAAAGTCGCTCCCGAGCCCGACGTAATCGATGCCCACCAGTTTCTTGACATGGTCGACCTGGGCCACCACGTCGTCGAGCGTGGCGGGGGGAACATTCTTTCGGTAGTCCTCCATAAGCTTTTTCTGTTCTTCTTTCAGCTTCTCAGGATCGTTCTTGTATTTCTCCTGAAGCGCATCCATCGCCTGCCACCGCTTGAGCCCCTCGTCGGCGCTTCGCTGGGACAGGAATTCACAGCCGTAGTTGATCTGGATGACGCCTCCGTTCTGAGCGAGGGCCTTGATCATGTCGTCAGTCATGTTGCGCGGAATATTGGCGATGGCCCGGCAGGAGGAATGCGAGGCGATCACCGGGGCACGGGTCGTGGCGAGGACATCATAAAAGGTCTTGTCACTGACGTGCGAGATGTCGACCATCATCCCCAGCCGGTTCATCTCATGGATGACCTCGCGGCCGAAATCGGTCAGGCCGTTATGGTGGGTGACATCGGGTTTATCGATGTCGCCCGACGAATCAGCCCAGTTGTTGGTATTCACATGGGTGAGGGTCATGTAGCGCACCCCGAGGGCATAATAGTCGCGCAGCAGCCGGAGGCTGTCCTCAATCGCATGGCCCCCTTCGATGCCAATGAGCGCGGCGATCTTGCCCTGCTTGTGGATGCGTTCGATGTCATCCGCCGTCGTCGCGAGGGCAAAGGTCTCGGGGTGACGCGCCACGATGTCGAACCGGATGGTGTCGATCATCTCCAGAGCGCGATGGGCTGACTCATGCGTCTTCACGTACTTTTCACCCACATAAGCCGCAAAGAACTGGGCGCCCATCCCGCCGGCTCGAAGCTTGCCGATGTCCTCCATATTCTTGGAGTCCTTCGTGGCGATATCGAAACCATTGACGGTTTCCGAAGAGGTGTCGGAATGCGTATCGATGACGATCGCGGAATCATGAATCTTTTTGGCCTCAGCGGAGATCGGTTGAGAGGACGCGGGCTTCTGCTGTCCGCTCAAATTGAGGGATAGAAGGATCCCCATCAAGGTGATGAGGCTGAAAAGAACCAAAAGCTTTCCATTTGACGCAAGACGAGGACGATTCATCTGGGATTCCTTCCTGGTTGTGATCAGATTCAAACTGATTATTGTCCCGAGTGCTGCCCCGATAAACCCAAGACGCGGGTCAACGCCGAGGGGCCGAGTTCGCAGAGAATTCCAATGGTTTAAACTTGAAATTCTTCAGCGTCCTTTGCGGGAGCGTTTGTGGATTTCATTTCATGCCGTGAGATCTCTGCATCTCGGCTGACCAGCGGAGGAACGCCGCCAGCTCTTTGCGATACGACCACATGAACTTCCAGAAGGTTTTGATATCGATGGCGTCGGCGTGAATACCGGAGAATGTCTCAATGCGCCAGCGAAGATAAGGCGACCTCCAGGGCCGGAGCCGGTAGCCCCGCGACGCAACCCAGAGGTATCGAATCCAATAGAGCATGGGATCCCAATTGTCATCATTGTCGGGAACGGTCAGGATTGCCTGGGTCCCAGGGTGCTCGTCAATACTTCCCGTTAAGAGAATAAGAACCACGACAGGATTTTCAGAAACTATCGCGGTAGGGGGGGGATGTCAAATAAATTGTAGCTGTCCGAGGACCCGAGTGCGGGTCATTTATGGAACCAGCCGAGGATCCCCTGTTTCACGGCCTCGCGATTCAACTCGGCGATGGCGTCGGTGAGCGGGATGTCCTTGGGACAGGCCTTGACGCAATTTTGGGCGTTCCCGCAGTCGGCCAGACCGCCTTCCTCGAGCATGGTCTCGATGCGCTCGTGGGCAATGGCCTGACCGGTGGGATGAGCATTGAAGAGGCGGACCTGCCCGTAAATCTGGGCGCCGACGAAATTCTTTTTCTTGTCTTCCTCGGTCCGGATCGGCATGAACTGCGGACACACCTCCAGGCAGCATCCACAGGTCATGCATCGTGAATACGGATAGCTCTCCTCCTGCACCTTGGGCAGGAGCCGGGGGCCTTCGCCGAGCGGATACGTCCCGTCAATGGGAATCCACGCCTTGGCGCGAATCAGGTTCCGGAACATCGAACTGCGATCCACCTGCAGGTCGCGGATACAGGGAAACTTTGAAAAAGGTTCGAGGGTGATCGGCTGAGAGAGTTGGTCGACCAGGGCCGAACACGCCTGTCGAGCCCGACCGTTGATCAGCATCGAGCACGCCCCGCAGACCTCCTCCAGGCAATTACAATCCCACGTCACCGGCGTCGTCCTGGTGCCTTCAGCAGTCACGGGTCGTTCCTGAATTTCCAGCAACACCGAAATGATGTTCATGTTGGGCCGATAGGGGATCGAAAATCCTTCCCAGTACGGCCTGGAACCGGGATCTTTCTGGCGTTTGATTTTCAATCTTATGGCGTCAGGCATGGAGGGTCCTCACGGGAATAATCTTCACCGGGTTGAGATCAATCGTACTTTCTTTGCCGGGGTGGAAGGAGCGAGGTATCCACCGGTTCGTACGAAATTCTCGGCTCGCGGTTCTCAAATCGCGCCAGGGTCGTCTTGAGCCATTCAGCATCGTTGCGTTCGGGGAACTCCGGCTTGTAATGCGCTCCCCGGGACTCGTTGCGAAGCAGCGCCCCCAGATTGATGACCCGGGCGAGGTGCAGCATATTCCTGAGCGCGCGCGCGAACAGGAAGCCCTGATTTGACCATCGGGACTGGTCATCCAAGTGGATGTTCTGGCATCGCTCTTGGAGTTGGATGAGGTCGTCCCGATTTTGCTTCAGCCGGTCGTTGTATCGAATGACCGTGCAGTTTTCCGACATCAGTGTGCCCATCTCGAGCCACAGCGCATAGGGACTCTCTTTTCCGTCGGCCTTCCAGAGGGCCTCGCTGATTTCGTTCTGCCGTTTCACCTCGGTCTCAAAAACCGTCGAGGCAACTGAACCCGAGCCATTCTTAAGCCCTTTGGCATAATTGAGCGCTTCGTCCCCGCACACCATGCCGTCGAAGACGCAGGAAACCAGAGAGTTGGCCCCCAGGCGGTTGGCGCCGTGATGCTGGTAGTTGCATTCCCCGGCCCCGAAAATCCCGGGAATGTTCGACATCAACTTTTCCCCGTCCACCCACATGCCGCCCATGGTGTAGTGCATGGCCGGAAAAACCCGCATGGGGACCTTGTGCGGATCATCTCCAATGAATTTTTCGTAGATTTCAAGAATGCCTTCCAGCTTCCGTTCCAGCACCTCCCGCGGGATGTGGGAGACATCCAGGTAGACTTGCATCTTCCCGTCCACGCCGTACCCATCCAGGCAAAGCTGGAAAATCTCGCGCGTCGCAATGTCCCGGGGGAGCAAATTCCCATACTTCGGATACTTTTCTTCGAGGAAATACCAGCGGCCGCCGGGCTTGTCCGCGCGCGGAACCCACAGACGGCCTCCTTCACCGCGGGCGGACTCGCTCATCAGACGCAACTTGTCTTCGCCGGGAATCGCGGTGGGATGCACCTGGATGAACTCTCCGTTGGCGTAAAGCATTCCCTGTTGATACAGGGAGGAGACGGCCGATCCGGTGCAATTCATGGAGTTCGTGGATTTGCGGCCGAAGATCAGCCCAATGCCACCCGTCGCCATGATGGTGGCTTCCGCCGGAAACGACTTGGTTTCCATGGTCGTCATGTTCATGGCGACAATCCCGCGGCCCATCCCCTGGTTGTCGATCACCCCGGAAAGCATTTCCCATCCTTCATACTTGGTGACCAGGCCTGCGGCTTCATGACGGCGGACCTGCTCATCCAGCGCGTAAATCAACTGCTGACCGGTGGTGGCGCCCGCGAACGCGGTGCGGTGAAACCGGGTGCCGCCAAAACGGCGGAAATCCAACAAACCTTCCGGCGTCCGGTTGAAGGTCACTCCCATCCGGTCGAACAGATCGATGATCCCGGGGGCCGCTTCACACATGCGTTTCACGATCGGCTGGTTGGCAAGGAAGTCGCCTCCGTAGATGGTATCGTCGAAGTGCTGCCAAATGGAATCTCCCTCACCCTTGAGGTTTTTGGCCGCGTTAATCCCGCCCTGGGCACACACCGAATGGGACCGCTTGACCGGGACCGTCGAGAACAAATCGACGTTGAACCCTTTCTCAGCGATTCGGATGGTGGCCATCAGACCGGCCAACCCGCCGCCGACAACGATAAATCGTGGGGTTGCCATCTACGAGTTCTCCATGACGAGGGATCATGAAAAAGATTGCTTATTTGGAATTTCTCACATGGTCAGGATTGCCCGGAACGAGAGGAAATCACTGGCAGCCAGGAGGAACAGCATCTTCCCCTTACAAAAACCAATTCTCCATGACGGGAGTTGGGATGTCAAACATTTTCCCGGGGAGGGATTTGGAAGAGAACGGCGCTCGGGCCGTTCCATTCGGCGAACAAGAATGGCCTCTTGATCAGGCGCTTATCTTTAGAATTTGGGTCGACGGCAAAAAGCTCTTCATGAGGAGACCAGGAATACAGAAAGTTAAAATCCTTCAATCGGAAGAGAATCCGATGAGCACGCCGGGCCTGGCTTCCCATCGACGACCCATTCCCCGATTTCCTGGCTTCCTAATGAAATCGGGCTTTGATCCCGGCCCGGCCGGAATGGGAACTACAGGATTCTCTTGAGTGAAAATGGGATGGTAATTTCTGCGAGGACATCAACCGGCTGGCCGTTCTTTTGCGAGGGGCTGAAGAGCCAGTGTTTGAGCGCTTCGACGGCGGAGTCGTCAAGCCGCTCGTCAACACTGCGAACCACTTTGATGGTGTCCACAGAGCCGTCACGACGGATGACAGCACTCAAGATCACATCCCCTTCCACCTTTTCGTAGATGGTGGAGGATGGATACTTCGGATGTTCACTGTGAAGCAAGCGGGGGGCGCTGAGTTCCGCATCAGGGTCGCCGGCCGGGATCGGGTCTCGCGAAGCACTCAGGGTCGGGTCCTCATATTCCGAGAACCGCATCACCCAGCTTCCGCTTCGACTCGAAAGGTTGGCCAGGTTCAGGTACGCCGTATAGATTCTTTTTTCGGCCTGGCCGTGCGGGGCTTTCCTTGCCTCACTGGAGCTGCCGGGCGACGGCACCTGGGGACTTTGCTCGACGCTGAATCTCCGCGGCTTCGGAAGAACAAGTGCCGGAGGGTTGCCCTGGCCTTTGGCGCCTTCCCGGGTGGAGGTAGGCGCGGTGCGATCCTTCGGAGGAATATTGGCGGCCACCTGGGGTGGCAGCCTGGGTGTTTGGACGACCGCCGCGCCTGGTTCCGTCAGGCCTCCACCGGTCACCGTGACGTTGGGGATGTTCAAGGCCCCCGCCTTCCCGCCCCCATTCCCGCCATTTCCACTTCCTTCCTCTGTGCCGAAGGAGGCCGCCTTGGAGACGTGAGGGACTTTCACGTCCTTATCGGGGGGAGCCGGGTTGACATTCAACACGACGAGGTTCGGCATATCCACATTAGTGAATCGCCCGATCTCGGGAGTAACCGTGGGGACGGCGTCCGGGCCTTTCGCAACGGGAACGCTGGCAAACGTGTTTCCGAAACTCGTCGGCGGGAGTGTCTCCACCTGAGGCACTTCCGCATTCGGTTTGAGCATTAACTTCGGCTCCGGATTCAACGCCTCCGATTGAGCGATCTTGATATCAGCGAGCGCCCTTCGGCCCACGTCGGCCTCCGGGGGCAAGGCGGGGGAAATCGGAACGAGCAGTTCTTTGGGGAGGTTCAAGGCATTCGGGGATCCGGGCACCAGAGTGGGCATCGGCGGTTCAAAGGGGCGAGCCACTTCGGGCTTGACCGAAATAATATTGGGCAGCTTGATTTCCGCCATATCCAGGGGCTTGGGGGCATCGGGCTGGATGATGGTTTGGAGATCATTGTCCGGCTCCGGCGGATTGGAAACGATGGTCTGATTCCTTTTTGGAATTCGTACCGCTGTTTTTGGCAGTTCCTGATTCGTGTCGGGGGAAAAGACTTCGGGAAGAAATTCTGAGAGCTTGTAATAAGTAATGGAATGTTCCTTACGCAGTTCATCGAGTTTTTGAAACGCGTGCTGAGTAAGAGGGTTGACTGAGATAAACAGCAGGGCCACCTGGATCCCGACGGCGAACATGACTCCAAAGCCCGGAAAATGATCGCGAACGATGACATTCCTGGCTTGGGCCGGCTCCGCCGTGATCGGAAGGGGAAACGAAGGAGTCCCGGGGTGAATGAAGAATTCCACCAGATGGCGCCACATCAACCGCTGGATCGAAGGGACCTCCCACAAAATCCGGAGGGGGGCCGCCTCATGCGCTTGGCGGCGAGCGAGGATCCTCTGCTCCCAGGAATGCAGTAATTCAAGAGCCTCACCACGGTTGATGCCGGAATCGCCAAAATACTTGCTGCGGTAATTCAGCTCAAAATCCCTGTCCGAGACGACCTGCCACAGCTCGCGGAGTTGGTTGATATGGTCGACCACGCCGCCGTCTTTAGCCCGGTGATATTCCGGGTTCGGGGAATTTGTGTCCGGACCGCCCATCATGCGGGTCATTTAATCACAATTCGGGGGGCATGGAAAGGGCAGGGAGGGGAGTACAGCAAGCGGCTTGGATTACAAGGAGTTGTAGGGGCGCACCGCTGTGCGCCCCTACGGCAAGGTCTGTGTAGTCCTCTAATCGTAATATTCCAAACCCAGGTGAGTAATCATCTCCTCGCCGCGCATGTAGCGAAGGGTGTTCTTCAGCTTCATAAGCTGAATGAACAGGTCATGTTCGGGGTAAAGTTGCGGCGCGCACATCGGTGATTTGAAATAAAAGCTCAGCCATTCCTGGATGCCGCGCATCCCGGCGCGACGGGCGAGGTCGAGGAAAAGCACCAGATCGAGAACGATGGGCGCGGCCAGAATGGAATCGCGGCACAGGAAGTCCACTTTGATCTGCATCGGGTAGCCAAGCCAGCCGAAAATGTCGATGTTGTCCCAGCCTTCTTTATTGTCGCCCCGGGGCGGATAGTAATTGATGCGCACCTTGTGGTGAATCTTTCCGTATAACTCGGGATAAACCTCGGGCTGGAGGATGTGTTCGAGCACGCCCAGCTTGGACTCCTCCTTGGTTTTGAACGACTCCGGGTCATCCAACACTTCACCATCACGATTTCCCAGGATGTTGGTCGAGAACCATCCATGCATCCCCAGCATGCGCGCCTTGAAGCCCGGGGCGAGGATCGTTTTCATCAGCGTCTGTCCGGTCTTGAAATCCTTCCCACACACCGGGACGTTGTTTTTCCGTGCCAGTTGGCGCATCGCTTCGATGTCGATGGTCAGGTTGGGCGCGCCATTGGCAAAGGGAATGCCGAGGGAGAGGGCGGCGTAGGCATAGACCATGGATGAAGGAATTTTGGGATCATTGGCCTTCAACCCCTTTTCAAACTTTGCCAGTGAGGAATGGACGTCGCTCGGCTTCAGGAACACTTCCGTGGAGCCGCACCACACCATCACGGTGCGGTCCACCCCGGTTTCCTTTTGAAACCGGCGGATATCCTCCTTGACCTGCTGGGCCAATTCCCACTTATTCCTGCCTCGCTTCACGTTGGGGCCATCCAGCTTCTTGACATACCTGCGGCTGAAGACGGCTTTCATGGGGTGAAGCAGCTCCAATTCATCTCGAATCGAATTCAGCAACTCCCGGTCCAGGACCCCTGCTTTGCAGGCGATTTCGTACCCGTTATCGGGAAAGATGTCCCATCCGGCAAACACAAGGTCGTTGAGGTCAGCCAGGGGCACGAAGTCCCGGATCGCGGGAACGCGGTTATCGGTGCGTTTCCCCAGACGAATAGTGCCCATCTGCGTCAACGAGCCGATGGGACGGGCGAGCCCTTTGCGTATGGACTCAACCCCCGCGATAAATGTGGTGGCCACGGCCCCCAGGCCGGGAATCAGGACGCCCAATTTGCCTTTGGCGGGCGCGATCTTTACTCCTTTTTTAATCACGATGATTTCTCCAGGTCGAACATGATTTTTAATTGAGATGTTGTGTCCGCCGGCAAGAAGCAACTGCCCTTCGAGGCGGAGGATGAGTTGGGATGAAGAAATACTTCAGAAAACGATTGGCTATGATGGGGGAATCCGTCCCGATTTGCAACCTTAAATTTGGAGGCCTCCGGAAACGACGCGGGTGAAAGCCAACGCGCGAAGGCCAACTCGCCGATGCACCCACACAATCCAGACGCTCCTTGGAGCCGAAAGACATGGAGTATAAACCTTCTCTTTGAAGGGGATCTTGCCGCTACAACTTCACCACACGGGCGAATCGGATTGCCGGAAAATGACAAATGTCCTCCAGCACTTCGCGGGACACGTCATCATCGATGTTGACCACCCCGATGGCCGTATGAGTATTCTCATCACGCCCCAGCGCGAAACCGGCAATATTGATATGGGTTCGGCCCAGCGTCGTCCCGATGTGCCCCACCACGCCCGGGGTGTCCTCGTTCCTGAAGAACAACAGGGTGCCGCGCAGAGGGGCTTCCAGGTCGATCCCGTCAACCGACACAAGCCGGCAAGCCGATTCGTTCAACAGACCCGTCGGGCCGAGAAGGACGGTTCCTTCGACCCACTCCTCCCGTGTCTCAGGTGGGGCGGCCAGGGTGCTCCCTCCGCCCTCCGGGGTCAGCACCCTCCCGCGTTTCGCTTCCTGCGGCATCGGACCGGAACCATCCGTCAATCGCAGCTTCAGCGAAATAAGGTTCGAGAAATGTCTTTGCCGGCTGCTGTTGGATTCCACGACGGTGATCCCGCGCTCTTCCGCGACGGCCCGGGCGTTAATGGCATTTACACGGTCTGAAATGGGCAAGAGCAAGGCTTTGACGATGGTATTTGAAATGATACTCGTGTTGATTTGCGCCAGCTCCCCGTAATAACGGATCCCAATCTCGTTCACCCGGCCTTCCACGATCGAAGCAAGAAAAGTTCCCATGCGCTCGCCCAGGCGGAGAAATGGCTCCAGCTTATGAAACTCCTCCAGGGTCAAAGAAGGAAGGTTGACGGCATTCTGGGCCACGCCCGACTTCAAAAAGGTGCGCACCTGTGCGGCGATTTCGATGCCCACGTTTTCCTGCGCTTCTACCGTGGAGGCGCCGATGTGAGGGGTGCAAATGAGGTTGGAAAGCTCCAGCAGTTTCCGGTTCTTAGGGGGTTCTTCGGCAAAGACATCGAGGGCGGCGCCGGCAATTTTTCCGGCTGCCAGCGCCTCATAAAGCGCCCCTTCGTCGACCACCTCGCCCCGGGCGCAGTTAATGAGCCTCGCGGTCGGTTTCATCAGTTTCAACTTGGCTGAATCAATGAACCCGCGAGTGGCGGAACTCAACGCCAGATGCAAAGTGATGTAATCGGATTCCCGCAGCAGGATCTCCAACGGGACCAGGGCGACCGTCAGATCCTTGGCAATGCGCTCGGACACGTAAGGATCGTAAGCCATGACACGCATCTTGAAGGCGAGGGCGCGGCGGGCCACCTCAACGCCGATCTTTCCCAGCCCGATGATGCCCAGAAACTTGTCTTTGAGTTCGGAGCCCAGAAATGATTTCTTGTCCCACTGGCCCTGTTTCAGAGAGGCATTGGCGTTGGGGATCGAGCGGGCCAGGGCGAGCATGAGGGCAAAGGCGTGTTCCGTCACGCTGGTGGAGTTGCCGGCGGGGGTATTCATGACTGCGATGCCATGGCGCGTCGCCGCTTCGACGTCCACATTGTCGACGCCCGTGCCGGCGCGGCCGATCACCTTGAGGTTTTTCGCCTGTTCGATGACCTCGTTCGTCACCTTGGTTGCGCTGCGGACGATGAGCGCATCATATTCGCGGATGGCGGTCATCAGCATCTCCCGCGAGAGGTCGGTCTTTACATCCACCTGGAATTCCGGCTCGCGCTGGAGCAGCTCGATTCCGAGCTTGGAGATTTTGTCACTAATAAGAATCTTCATAGGAATTCGAACACGGCCTTCGTCCGCGGGGGACCTCTGTCCGGGAATTCAGGGCCGCGGGTGATTGAGGAACGCCTCCTGTGCGGCTCGCACGCCGGCTCCCAGTTCGATCGCCACACCCCGTTCTTTCAGGATGATTTCCAGGCAGGCGATGGTGGCGATGGCATCATAGAAATCGTAGTAGCCGAGATGGGCGATGCGGAAAATCTTTCCTAGCATCTCGCCCTGCCCGTTGGCGAGCACGGTCCCAAATTGATCCTTGAAGGCCTTCACAATTTCGCCTGAGTCGATCCCCGGTGGGGCACAAACAGTTGTCAAGGCGTCACTCGGCGACGAGCGGGCGAACAATTTCAGACCGAGTGCTTGCACCGCGGCGCGAGAGGCCTCAGCCAGCAGGGCGGCATTGGCAATCAATCGGTCGCGACCAAAAGAGCGGATTTGATTCAGGGCGGCGTGGAGGCCGATCACCAGCGAGATGGCGGGCGTGAAAGCGGACTCGCCCTTGGTCTGACTTTTTCGCTCCTTCTGGAAATCGAAATAATAGCGCGGCGATTTCGAATCCCGGATCATGGCCCAGGCCTTCTCGCTCACGCTGACAAAGGCGAGGCCGGGGGGCAACATCGTCGCCTTCTGACTGCCGCCGATGACGATGTCCAGGTGCCAGCGGTCGGTCGCCACCTCCATCACACCCAGCCCGGTGATGGCATCGACCACCAGACAGGTTCCGGGATGCCCGGAAACGATCGCTCCCAGCCGTTCAATGTCGTGGCGGACGCCGGTGGAGCTTTCGGTGGCCTGCACGAAGACGGCCTTGATCCGAGGATCTGCTTTCAGATGCTCCTCGACGTTTCGTGGATCGACGGTCTCACCGTAAGGGATGGAGATGACCTCCGCGTTGATTGAATAAGCCCGGGCGATGGAAGTCCAGCGCTCTCCGAACTTGCCCGCTGAAATGATCAGGGCCCGGTCGCCGGGCGAGAGCAGGTTGGCCATGGCCCCTTCCATCGCGCCCGTGCCCGAGGAGGCAAAAATCAACACCTCATTTTGAGTATCAAAGAGGTTCTGGAGAAGGGTTCGCGTTTCAGAAAAAACCTTTCGAAAGACCTCCGTGCGGTGGTGGGGGATCGGGCCCGCCATCGCCGCCTGCGCTTCGGGAAGCAACTGCGTCGGCCCCGGCGTCATGATCCGCGTCTTAAACATGACCTCTCCTGTGAATGCGTGCCGTTGGAAGTTGAAAGACATTGTCGAGTAAGGAGGCGTGCTTGTCAAATTCAAATCGGGTGGAAAGAGAGGCCCGGATCCTACCCGGCAACGCCCCCTGAACCTCAAGCGAAAAAATCACTTGGGAATACAAACCATGACCTTATAATGCATCTGAATCCTTCAAGGATGAACCACTCCGGAGTGGGATTTTCATGAAGCAATTGCGGGAACTATTCATTGGCTTCGGTCCGAGGAGAACCCTTTTGACTCGATGGGCCCTGACGATCGCTCTCGCCGCCGGGGTGGCATTTTCTGGAGGCCAGACCCTCGCTTTCGGCGAGAATGACCAGGAAAGCGAAGCGGCAGGCAGGAAATTCATGAACAGTGCTATCGCGGCGATGGGGGGGCCAGCGGCCTTTGATCAGGTCCGGAGTCTCTCGATGCTGGGAATGACTCGGGTGGCGGCCGGAGACCGCGAGTTTCAAGGTTCAGCCCAGTATGTCTATTTGCGACCGGACAAATATCGGGTCGATGTCAATCTGCAACCCTTGAAAATGATCCAGGCCTTTAACGGGAAAGTGGGATGGGGCATGGAAAATCTGAACCCCTATCCTTCCAACATCAACCAGCGAATTGCGGATTCCATGAAGGTCGCTTTGACCCGCGGGCTTCTGGCATTGTTTCACGTCAATGCCCCGGGCGCCAAAATGCGCATCGTGGCCCGCGAGGAGGTCGAGGGCGTCAAGGCGGATGTGGTCGTCTTTGAGGATGGCTCCGGCAATTCCACGAGATTCTATTTTGATGCTGAGACCCACCTGCCGCTTCGTGCCGTGTACGCGGACATTGACGCGGAAGGGAACCCCATCGAAACAACCGACGTCTTTTTGAATTTTCGCAAAGTCGGCGCCCTTCGCTGGCCTTACCGAATGGCGCAGTACCAGGCTGGCCTGCGCAAGCGCGAGGATATTTTTACTGAAATTGAGGTGAATGGAAAGGTCACCGGGTCTTATTTCGATCCGATCCGGTGACTGGGGTGAAGAGTTTCTTCGCGCCCCCTGACAAGGTGGAAGTTACGAAGCGGCTTTCGTTCTCTGGGTGAGGCGAAAGGATTGAATTTCTGGAGGGTTGCATGCACTCGGGTCGATTGATTACGCACGGCACAAAAGTGCTGCTTGGCCTTCTGCTGTACCTCGGCCTCCTTTTTCCCGGTCCGGCTCAGGTTGCCGCCGGGCAGACGAAACCGCGTTCCGGAGAAGGGGCGAAGGAGAAATCCTGGGAGAACGATCCCGCCCATGTCGAAGAGGCGAAGCAATGGATTGCCCGTTCTATCGCGGCGTATGGCGGAGACGAACGTCTGGCGGCGATCACGGACTTGAGTTTTGCGAGCCAGTCTTCGGGACCTCAGGGCCAGCCGGTTAAGTTCAAGGTGTATTACAAGGACACCGATAAGTTCCGAAGTGAGGTGACAGGTTCAGATTTTTTTGCCATGACGATTGTCAACGGCACGAGCGCCTGGCTGAAGAGTGAGCAGACCCTCATTGAATTAACGGCCGGCGATGCAGAACCTCTCAAGATTTCGACGCAATTACAATCACAGCCCTTTGATATCTTTGATCGGCTGACAAAATTCTGGGCGGAAGGGGAGAGGAGCCTCGAGGGCGTGCGCTATCTGGTCATCGGAACAAGCGGTTTTCTGGGGAAGAATTTTGCTCGCGGAGAGATCTCGCTGGACCCCCAGACTTTTCTGATCCGGCGTTTCGAGTACGAGGAAGAAGTGGAAACCAAACAGGGCCGGGGAGTGAACAGGTACGATTTGCGTTATGAGGACTACCGGGCCTTTGGCGGGATCCAGTTTCCGACGCGGGTTCGTTCCATCCAGCCGGGTGCCGCATCCACCACTACTTTCAGTGATTTTAAAGTCAACCCCGGAGTGCCTGACAGCTTCTTCGAAAAGCCGAAGTAGATTTCTGCAACTCCAGGTTCCACGGCAGGTCCTCATCGGAGAATGGGCTCCGATGCTTTCGCTCTAGGCCCGCAGGGCTCCCGGATTGTAGATTGTCCTAAGATCGATTCGACCGATTCTTTCGCCCCGCACGCGGGGCTCGGATCTCTTTGGGGAGATGGGTACCCCACCCTCGCTCCGCAAGGAGCACGGAGCTCAGGTGGGGCCACAATCTTTCGGCCCTGCGGGCCTGAGATCTGATGCTTATTCTCATTCCGACGTCATCCTCGACACGCTGAGAACGCGCGGGATCGCACCACGGCGCCACAGCCCTTCGGGCCTCAAGAGACAAAAGCGCTACTCGAAAAGCACCTCCTAATCGGATCCGAATCTTCCTCCAACATTGATCATGGCATTCAACTTCGGGATTCGGGGGTGAATCGGTTTTGATGAGAGAGTCAAAAAAAAACACCCCGATAAATCGGGGTGCTCCTTCATTGCGAAATTCTTAAAATGGGTGCCGTCAGAACAGCCGGAAGTTCACCTCGACCTGGGCGTAACAATCCACCGCTCGAGCGTCTTTCAAGGCGGGACGGAACCTCCATTTTCTGACGGTTTCAATGGCAGCCTCGTCAAGTCCGTAACCGAGGCCCCGAAGCACTTTGAAGCTGTCCGTGCTGCCGTTTGAGCGCACCACGAATTGCACCAGCACCGTTCCCTGGATCTTGAGCTTGTAGCCTTCCTCGCTATAGGGCGGTTTCAGCGAGCAGTTTTCCACGCATTGCGGCATGGATACCCCGCCACGACCGGGTGAAAATGGACCTCCACCACTGCCGCCGCCTTCGCCCGGCCCGACCCCCGGACCGCTTCCGGAACCCACTCCATGTCCCGTCCCTGAACCAATTCCCCCTCCCGAACCGGGGCCGGCAGAGAGCGGTCCGTTTTGTCCCAGCGGGTCTCCATAATTAGGGAGATTTAACTTGGGTAACTGTGCCAGTACCATCACCGAGGGCTCAGCGGGAAGTTTCGGATCCTCGACGGGAGGCTTCGGGGTGGGTGGAACC
The DNA here is from genome assembly GCA_020073085.1 of Terriglobia bacterium. NCBI lineage: Bacteria > Pseudomonadati > Acidobacteriota > Terriglobia > Terriglobia bacterium. The sequence continues at coordinate 51,796 of JAIQFV010000006.1, forward strand.
AGTTGCTCCGTGGCCAGCTTCGGCAGTTTTCCCTTGCTCGCCGGCAAGGGATCGCGCAATCCGCCGCCTCCGCCTCCGCCGGCTTTCTTTGCATCCGGAGGGACCATCTTGTCATAGGGGGAGTCGAAGATAATCTCGGCGACCTGCTTGACTTGGGGCGCGACTACTGCCGCGAGCTTTCTCCCAATGAAAATCAGAAGCACAAGCAGAACGACATGCAACACCACCGAATAAACCGGGGAGGCTTTGCTTAGCTTGTAGTCCGCCCAGATGTCGGGGACCTCCACCGGCTGGGCAGTGATGTGGTAATCCGGTTTCTCGTTGGAGAAGTATCCCTTGATGGCATCTGGAAGCGTTTTATACCACGGCTCCTCGTCCATGAAAACTTTGTTGATGCCAATCGACTCGTCCCCCTCTAACTCCTTGGGCAACGGGGCGCTGGGCTTCATCAAGATGCTGAGGCTTTCCTTAAAGGATTTCCATCGTGAGGGGGGCTCGATTATGGTAAGTTTCAGCTCGGGGACTTCATGCAACTCGATTTGCGGCCCCGCCAGGCTTTCCAGTTGAGTTAGTTCCTGGCGTGCGCTTTCATATTCGGATTCCAAATCCTTCAGGTGCTGCGATTTCTCAGGGCTGTCCGGGAGATTGCGCAAGGCTTCCAGTCGCGAACCCAGATACTCGACTACAGCTTTTTGCTGTTTTAGATTGGCCATTTGTTCCCGAGCCTTCCCTAGAATTTTATATCTTGGATGACGCTGCACCTTCCCGCGTTGCCTCCGCGAGAACAACAAATCTCCTGATCGGATTTCCCAAGACAAAGTTTAGCACAATTTATGCCACTATGCCACTTGCCTGTGCGCGGACCGGACAAGATTTTACAATTTGAGCGACCGCAAGTACTCGCGGAAGGGGACACCGAGGTCGTCCCGTTTCAGGGCCAGCTCCACCGTCGCCTTGAGAAACCCTAGTTTGTCGCCGGCATCATACCGCTTCCCTTCAAACTGATATCCATAGATGGGTTGCTGGTTCAGCAACTCCTTCAACCCGTCAGTGAGCTGGATTTCGCCTCCGGCGCCGGCCCGCGTTCTTTCCAGGCAATCAAAAATTTCCGGTGGCAGAATGTATCGGCCGATGATGGCGAGGTTGGATGGCGCGGACTCAAGGGGAGGCTTCTCCACCATGTTCAGGACCTTGAAGACCCGGCGGTTCACTCCCTGGTCGACCTGGGCGCCCTCGATCACGCCATAGCGCGAGATCTGCTCCCGGGGGACTTCTTCGAGGGCCACGACCGCACCATGGAGCCGGTCATACACCTCCATCATTTGCTTCATGCAAGCCGTTTTGGATTCAATGATGTCGTCGCCGAGAAACACCGCGAAGGGCTCATTCCCCACCAGTTCGCGGGTCATGAGGATCGCGTGCCCCAGGCCAAGCGCCTCTTTCTGTCGAACGTAAGAAACATGAATGAGTTCGGAAATGGAGCGGACCTGGTCGAGCAACTCCGTCTTTCCGCGCGCCTCCAAAATCCTCTCCAACTCATACGACACATCAAAATGATCTTCAATGGCGTTCTTGCCGCGGCCGGTGACAATGATGATGTTTTGCATGCCGGAAGCCACGGCCTCTTCGATGACGTACTGTATGATGGGCTTGTCCACGAGCGGCAACATCTCTTTGGGTTGTGCCTTGGTCGCCGGAAGAAAGCGCGTGCCCAGTCCGGCTGCAGGAAAAACTGCCTTCCGAATGCGTGAGTGGTTGTGCTTGGCGGCTTCAGACAAGATCCAACCTCCGTTCCAGGGGATGGGTTTTCAACGATGGGAACCAATTAAGCCCGCTTAAGAGCAGGACTCTCCTGATATGAAGGCCCGCGATCGCTCGTATCTCGCAATCCGATCATTCCCGTGACGATACTCGGGCCAGGGTCCTCCTGGGCCGCGATCCCGCCCCTGTAAATCTATCGCATGGAACCGTTCGCAAACCTATCATTGGCCCGGAGGGATGTCAAGGAAGGCAGGGGGCGGAGCCGCGGGGATACAGCACAGACTCATAAAGCGAACCACGAGGCCTGTAATTCCGGCAGGAGGAGCGGGTTCGGGGGTAGAGTCGCCGAAATAAGGGTTTTGAAAATACCCTCTTGTGAGATACACTTTAGATGGGTTGATGGGGTTGCTGCCTCGCCTTTCATAACAGTCCTCTTCGGTAAGAGTTGTTCGGCACTTTTACTGCAAATAGGTTTCGTGTCCACTGTAGGTCTCAGGAGGCTGCGCCATGACCCATTGTCTGCTCTGCGGCACCTTGAACAACGAAGATTTCGAGCGTTGTTCGCTCTGCAAGACGGAACCGGAACGGGCCCTCCATGTGGTGACCGAAAGCCGCCGCTGGGTCAATGTGGCCCTGGTGATGCTGGTTTTTCTGGCGCTGGCGAGTTCCGTGGCTCTTGACCTTTACCTGGCCCAGCACGTGATCTTTCGATCGGATAGTGAGGCGGAAAACGGCCTGACCGATTCCTCGCGCACCGCGATGCCTGTCGACGGAAAAGACACGCCCGCGGGGCGTTCTGCCTCGACCTCGAGAGCCAGCTTGATCCCGGGAGCCCAACTCACTCGACTTATCCTCGATTCCCTCTACATCGCCATCTGGTTGGTTTTGTCGGTGGCTTTCGTCGGAGGAACGATGTACGGGGCCAAACGAGGGACAATGTGTGTCTGCCACGAGATCATGCGAAGGGTTCTCCGCGCCAAGGTTGCCCGGAACGAGTACGTCTTCCCCGGCCTTGAAACGGCCCATGCAGCGCGTTTTGAACGGGCCCGCCCTGATGTTCGAGGGACCCTTTAACGGGGGCTTTTGATTTTTCACGCGGTGGAATTGCAGGTTCTTTTCCGTCGGGGAATGGCGAAATCTCCTGGCGGGTCGCGTGTCCCTTAAGACGGTGAATGGCCGGATCCTTCCTGTTTCTTCCACCCATCTTCTAATCTCGTGAAGTTTTTGCCACGATTAGCCGATAATTTAGATTAAGCAGCCCGAATTCCCTGCGGTGAAGTCGGGTTGGGAGTCGCCCGCAGGAAGTGCATCCAAAGAGAGACAGAATGAAGATCGGTTTCTCAAGAAAAACGGAGATGGAAGCCCTGACCGCTGTGATCAAGGAGATTGCGGGAGGGAGTTTAAACGCTTCTCTCGAGGGTCTGAAGGACCCGGAGTTGCAACCCCTGGTCGCCGCACTGCGACAGATGACGGCAAATTTGAACGAAGAATTGCGGAAGGCCCACGCGCCGGGGGCTGCACTGCGAAGTCTCATCGAGTCGGTTCCGATTGGCTTGATGAAGTGGTCGATCCGGGGTGAAATCCTCTTCGCCAATCAGGCGGTCCTCCATTTGTGGGGATGCGAGGATCTTGCCGAGTTGAAGTCCGCCTGCCACATCCAGGCGCTCTTCAGTCATCCCGCTCAACTCAAACGATTGATGCAAGACGCCGCAGAGAACGGTCCGGTCTCAGACTTTGAATTGACCATTCGACGCCGGGATGGGGAGGAACGGCTCCTCAGCAGCACCGTGGCGGTTGTTAGAGACGAGGAGGATGAGGTCACGGGATTTGTGGGCGCCTTCCGGGATGTCAGTGGCCAGCGCGAAATGGAAGTCCAACTCATCCAGATTGAAAAGCTCGAGACGATCAGCAGTTTCGCCACCGGGCTGGCACACGATCTCAACAACATCCTGTGTGGAATTCTTCCCAACGCGGAAATGCTCCGCCTTTACCTGACCCAGAATCCCTCCGATTCAAGTGAGCAGGAGAAGGGACTTCGCCTGCTCGACTCGATTGATCGGTCGGCCCAATGCGGTGTCACACTCGCCCGACAATTGATGTCTTTTTCTCGCAACACGCCAGCCCACATGACCGTCGTCAATCTCAACAGGACCATTGTGGACTGCCTGGACTCGTTGCGACAATCCCTGGGATCCGGGATTCGAGTCGAAACCGACCTCGCCCCCGGCCTTTGGAATATCGAGGCGGACCACAATCAACTGGAAGAGATCCTGATTCACCTCGGCAAGAACGCGCAGCAGGCGATGAAGGGAGTGGGTGTGCTTCGCTTGACGACTCAGAACATTTCCCTGGAAGCTTCGTCCAGCATTCATTACCGCGGGTTCAAACCGGGCGAATACGTGCAACTGGCGGTGAGCGACCTGGGTCGAGGGATCGCACCCGACAATTTTCATCGGATTTTTGATCCTTTTTTTGACGGAGGCGGGATGAACCAGGAGATGGGACTCGCCTTGAGTATGGTGTTTGGCCTGGTAAAAGATCACCACGGCCACATTGATGTCGAAAGTCAACTCAACGTCGGGACCACCTTCAAGATCCATTTTCCCCGGACCCAGAAGGAACTCGTCTTGGAAGCGGTTCCGGAAACGATGCCCGCCCACCGCCCGGAACGTATCATGGTTGTGGACGATGAGACCCTGGTGCGCGAAGCGACCGTGGAACTTCTTTCTGAACTTGGCTATGAAGTGGTCGCTGTCCCGGATGGAGATGAAGCCCTCAATCGCATTACCCAGCAGGAGAACTTTGATCTTGTTTTGCTCGATATCCAAATGCCCCGGCTCAACGGGCATGAAACCCTGACCCGGTTGCGCGAAGTCAAACCCCAGCTGAAAGTCCTGCTCACCAGTGGTCACTCGCCCTCCGAAAATGTGCAGGATCTACTCCAACGTTACCAGTGCGGTTTTCTTCAAAAGCCCTATCGCCTCGCTGATATCTCAAGGATGGTTCGAAGCTCCCTGGATGGAACCTTTCTCGCCGTCGAGACCACATCATAAAACCGGCTGATGGTTCCATGCGGGAAGATGATTCCTGGCACTCCTTTGCCCCGATAATAAACCCCTCCATTCAGACGCCCGATGGGCCGGGCTCAAACACACCCCGAAGACTCCCCTGGAGTCCCCTCACAGAACCAATTGACCCTTTCAGCGTCGTCATGGTCCTGCCGAGCCCCTTGGATTCGGGTGGGCCCCCTTGGACTGAATGTCCAATCCGGGTCCAAAAACTGAGAATTTTTCAATCTTGAAAGTCTCATTTGATGGACTGGAATGCATTACCGCACAATGAGGCATTTTTTGGAAGCAACTCTGCTCTTCTTCACCCTGTCGATCTAGACGGATAACAAATGAAGGATTGACGATATTGTGTAATAAATTGATTCAAATGAGGTTAATAAAATGGTAGCGAATCGCAGAGAATTGCAGACGTCAAGAAATGAACACCACAGTGTCAGGAATATGACGTTCCGTCAAAATCGTATTGGTTCATCCATGCCCAGGATGCCGCAAATTCTCAGGTCGCGGAAGCAGAGGGAACAGCTTGTTCTTACACACCTTCCCCTCATCCGGTTTATTGCTCACCGCATCGCCATGCGATTGCCGAAATGGATTGATTCGAATGATTTAATCAATACCGGAGTTCTCGGTCTCCTCGATGCCGCCTCAAAATATGATGTGGCTCACAATGTTCAATTCAAGACTTATGCCGAGTTGAGGATCCGGGGAGCGATTTTGGACAGCCTTCGTCGACTCGACTGGGCCCCACGCTCTCTTCGTCAGAAAGAGCGGTTACTTGAACGCACCACGGGGGAACTATCGAAGAAGTTGGGTCGCGCGGCGGAGGATCGGGAAATCGCCCATGCATTGGGTTTGAAACTGGATGGATATCAGCGAATGTTAGATGAGGTAAAAGGTTTGAACTTTGGCAGTTTTCAGCCGGTTGTCACGAACGACAAGGACGGGGGTGAAGCGAAGGACCTCATCGAGTTCCTCCCGGCCTCTGAAAACTCTGACCCTCACCTGATTTGCGAGAGGTCCGAATGGCGACGCCTTCTCGGCGGGCTCATTAACAGCTTGCCCCGCAAAGAGCGCTTAGTCGTCGCCCTCTATTATTACGAAGAGCTTTCCATGAAGGAGATTGGAACCGTCCTGCACGTCAACGAATCACGCGTTTCGCAATTGCGGCAAAAAGCGATGTTCCTGCTTCGCAGACGGCTCAAGAACTCAGTTCCGGAAATGCGCCAGACTCAATAGATCTTCAGATCTTCGATTCTTTAGCGTCTCCTCGAACTCAATTCCTACTCCCATCCCGCTCCGGGTCCCAGCGGGATGACCCACCTCAGACGCGGTTTCCTTAGGAAGTCTACGGGTCTCTCCAGCGCTCCAGATCGGGTCCCGAACTTGAAGCTTCACAGAAGACACCACCCTTGACCGGGGGTCGAGAACCTCCAGCGGGTGGTTCGATCGGGGTCAGTCGGCAGGCTCTACGTTCTATTCGGCCTCCCGGTTTGGACCCTCCCGACCGGTCTCCATAGCCCCCCAATGCACCAACTGACAATGTCTCCATGGGGAGGGGGTTGATTTCAAGAACCAGAGTCCTTATTCATTTTGTTGAGGTTTTGAGCAGGGGTCTAGGTTTGCTCTCCCGCTCCCACAGACCCTTTGGGTCAGGTTCTTCCTTCGCACAAGACCCCGATTCCGCCTTACGGGCAAGCCTTTCCGTCAGATAGAAATGGCGGGAAACCGGATGCGGGATTCTTGTTAAACTCTCATTAAATCAAATAGATGTTGACTTCCCCTCAGTCCCTTAAGTATAGTTTGCTGCTGTATCGTGTGAAGGAGAACTCGCCATCCCTGTGAAGATCCTGATTGCTGCGGAAGCCGGTTTTTGTTTTGGCGTCAAGCGCGCCATGAAGATGACGGAGCGCGTGGTGGCGCAAGGTTGCGGCGAAGGGTCGAAAGTGTACACTTTTGGCCCCCTGATTCACAATCCCCAGGTCATTGACCGTCTGAAGATCAAAGGGGTTGCCGTCGCCAATGAGGTGAATGAGATTGAGAGCGGGACGGTCATTGTGCGAACCCATGGGCTTGCCCCCCAGCGCATGGAGGAGTTGAGGCAACGCGTGGATAAGCTCATTGATGCGACTTGCCCTTACGTGACCAAGTCCCAAAGTTACGCCTCGCAACTGAGCAAAGACGGATACCATGTTCTGATTGTGGGCGATCAGAACCACCCCGAGATCAAAGGGGTGATCGGTTTTGTGAACGACAATTACACCGTCATCAAGACGGTGGAGGAGGCCGACGAGCTGAAGTTTCATCCGAAATTGGGGGTGATCGCGCAGACCACGTTCAATGTGGGGAAGTTTAATGCCATTCTCTCCAAGCTCTCAGACAAGGCCAATGAGGTTCGGATTTTCAACACGATTTGCGATGACACGTTCGTCCGGCAGCGCTCTGCCGCCGATCTGGCGCGCCAGGCGGATGTGATGATAATTGTGGGAGGTCGGAACAGCGCGAACACCAACAAGCTTGTTGAAATCTGCAAGTCGATTCAACCGCGAACGTATCATATTGAAGAGGTAAAGGAAATCGAGGAAATCGATTTTCAGGATGTTCAGAGTGTTGGCATCACCACGGGCGCCTCGACACCGGACTGGATTATCGCCGACGTGGTGGAACGTTTGAAAAATCTCCCCACACACTCCGCAGTCACTTAGGTTCTGGGTACCCGCATTGCCATCGCCGACGAGGGGCGCTCGATGATTGGGCGGCGAAGTTGGAGGGGAGGCGTCCAGTCAAGCTGCGGGAGGATGTTCACTCCCTTTAATGGGGATATGAACCTCGATGGCGTCCGCACTTTTAGCAAGTTTTCCTGCCGAAGCAGGGACTCTCGAAGAGATTCAACCCTCATCGCGGCGGGTTTTTGACGAGACCCTTCGCGAGGGGAGTTGGAGAATAGGAACCCGTCGAGAGGGTTCGGTGGGAGGAACAGGGGAAATGGACAGCCGGCAGGACGACAAGCCGAAAGGAGGAGCGCAGCCAAAGCAGAACTCTATAGGCGAGAAAAACATGGGCTCAGAGAATAACGGATCGGTTGCAAGTTACGAACAGTTACTGGAATCCTACAGCGGGTGGAAAGTGGCCGAAGAAGGCGATGTCCTCAAGGGCACCGTGCTCAAGGTGACGCGGACCGATGTCATTGTGGATGTCGGGTTCAAATCGGAAGGCGTGATCCCGCTGGGAGAATTCATTGATGCCTTCGGTCAGGTGACCGTCAAGCCGGGTGATTTGATTGACGTTCTCCTGGAACATGCGGAGGATATGGAAGGGGCCATTCGGCTGTCGCACGAGCGAGCCAAACGCATGCGGGTGTGGGACGACATCGAAAAGGCCTATACCGAGCAGTCCATTATCAAAGGCATCGTTCTTGAACGGGTGAAGGGTGGATTGTCGGTCGATATTGGCGTCAAGGCCTTTTTGCCGGGCTCCCAGATCGACATCAAGCCGGTCAAGAATCTGGACTCCTTTCGAGGGCAGGAAATTGCGTGCCGGGTCATCAAGATGAATAAAAAGCGTGGCAATATTGTGTTGTCGCGCAAGGTGGTGCTGGAGGAAGAGAACCAGAAGCGGCGCGCCTCCGTGCTCGAAAATTTACAGGACGGGGCGGTGGTCAACGGCATTATCAAGAACATCACCGACTACGGGGTGTTTGTGGATCTGGGGGGAGTGGACGGATTGCTCCACATCTCGGATATTTCCTGGGGACGTCCCCCGTCTCCCCAGGAGACCTTCCATGTCGGACAGGAAATAACGGTCAAAGTGCTGAAGTTCGATCGCGAGAAGGCCCGGGTTTCACTCGGTCTGAAGCAGCTTTTCCCGGATCCCTGGGTGGAGTTTTCCCAGAACCACCCGGTGGGGGCACGCGTCAAGGGGAAGGTGGTGAACCTCACTGATTACGGGGCCTTCGTCGAGGTGGCCGAGGGAGTGGAAGGATTGATTCATGTCTCCGAAATGAGTTGGTCCAAGCGGGTCAAGCATCCCTCCAAGATCTTGAACGTGGCGGATGAAGTGGAAGTGGCGGTGCTCGACCTCAACATCCCGGAACGCAAACTCTCGTTGGGCTTGAAGCAAACGGAACCCGATCCCTGGATGACGCTGGCCTCCCGCTATGCCGTCGGCACGCAGGTCGAGGGGCGGGTGCGCAATTTGACCGACTTCGGCGCTTTCATTGAAATCGAAGAAGGGATCGATGGGCTGGTGCATGTGTCCGATCTCTCCTGGACACGCCGCATCAAGCATCCCTCCGAGGTGCTGAAAAAGGGCGATCTGGTGCGGGCCGTGATTCTCAATATCGATGCCGAGAACCGCCGGTTATCGCTGGGTCTGAAGCAGCTGCAGAACGAACCCTTCCAGGAGTTCGTCGAGAAACATCAAGTTGGCGACGTGGTCAAAGGAAAGATCACCCGGGTTTCCTCTTTCGGGGCCTTTGTGGATCTGGGTGGGGGCCTGGAGGGGCTGTGCCACTTTTCTGAGTTTGAAGAGAAGGAAAAGACCCAGGAGAAAGCGGGAACCACCGTGGCGGCCGGGAAGGAATATGAATTCAAGATCATCAAGTTGAGCCTGGAAGAGCGCAAGATCGGATTGAGCCAGCGCGGGGCCATCGACGACATGGACCGCAAGGCCTTGGAAACATACCAGGCGCAGACCGAGGAGGCTTCCAGGACCCGCATGGAGGAATTGGTGGGGCAGCTTCAGACGGACAAGAAATCCGATAAGGGATCAAGCGGTGACTAGATCATGAGCGACCAACATTCCAATGTTGTTCTGTGGATTCTCGTTGGCTGCGACCGACGAGAGCTCCGATTTTTCCTTTGCTGAAAACAAGGTGGCGATTGTCGAGCTCAACGGCGCGATCTTCGATTCCCAGCCCGTGGTCGATCAGCTGGAGCGGTACGGAAAGGACTCCGGCGTCCGGGCCATCGTGCTGCGCATCAACAGTCCCGGGGGTGGCGCCGCGGCGTCGCAGGAGATCTATCAGGCCATCAATCGTGTCCGGATGAAGAAAAAGAAGATTGTGGTGGCTTCGATCGCCTCGATCGGCGCCTCGGGCGCTTACTACGCAGCCTGTGCCACCGACAAGGTGGTGGCCAACGCGGGCGCCCTCACCGGCTCCATCGGCGTCATCGCTCAGTGGTATAGCTACGAAGACCTTTTGAAATGGGCCAAAATGAAAGATGTGGTCGTCAAGAGCGGGGAGTTTAAAGATACCGGCGATCCCGCCCGCGACCTGACGCCCGCTGAACGAGCCTACCTGCAGCATCTCATCGACGATACCTATGGCCAGTTTGTGGAAGCCGTGGCAAAGGGCAGGAAGATGAGCGAGGAGGCTGTCAAGGGGCTGGCCGACGGGCGCGTCTTCACGGGGCGTGAGGCCAAAGAAAACAAGCTGATCGACGAGGTAGGCGATTTGCAGGATGCCATCGACGCCGCCGCTCAGTTGGCCAAGATCAAAGGGGAGCCGAAGATTATCCGGGCGACCAAACCGAAACAGTCGCTGTACGATGTTTTGTTCGGGGACGCCTCTTCGCTGGTCCCCGGGCCGCTTCAGCATCTGTCTAAAGAAGCACCTCTGCAGTACCTGTGGCGCCCCGGATCCTAAAGGTCGCATGCCCGGGGCCGTCGGACCTGCGGGTCCGCACCGCGGGGATAACCATTTAGCCCCCGGTCGCGGGGCCGGGGCCGTGCTCGTTAACGTGCTGGCATGACAGCGCGGGGGAGGTTTATTCAAAATGAATCCGGAATCATCTCCAACAGGAAACCGCCAGGGAGGAACAATGACGAAAGCGGATTTGGTGGAAGAAGTTTCCCGTATCACCGAGGTGAAAAGGAAAGAATCAGAGGTCATTGTCGAGACCATTTTTGACTCCATCATGGGAGCGTTGCGCAGCAAAGACAAAGTCGAGATTCGAGGCTTTGGAAGTTTTCGGACCCGCCAGCGGCGCGGCCGCACGGGACGCAATCCGAAGACCGGTGAAAAAGTGGAAGTGCCGCCCAAGACCATTCCGTTTTTCAAGCCCAGCAAGGACTTGAAGGATCTGGTAAATCAGGAGACGTCCGAGGCAACCCGGGCCGCCACGCCTGCGGGAGATGTGGCGCTTTAATCCGGCCCCAAGGTGACCCCACCCGAATGGATCATCTCTACACTCCCTGGCGCTACCAATTCATTCGTGCAATTAAAGCCGGCGCCGAATGCATATTTTGCCTCGCGGCATCGACCGGCGAGGGGACCCGTGGGGAGCAACAAGCCAGGGACCGGCAACGGCTGGTGCTTTATCGAGGCAGCCAGTCTTTCATCATCCTCAATCGCTATCCCTACACCAACGGTCACTTGATGATCGCCCCATTCGCTCATCTCGCGGACCTGGCGTCCTGCCCCGTGCCTTTGCTCGCCGAACTCATGGAATTGGCCCAGCGAGCGGAGATCGCGCTCCGCGACACTTACCACCCGGATGGGTTCAATATCGGCCTCAATCTTGGGAAAAGCGCGGGGGCGGGGGTGGAAGGACATCTGCACCTGCATGTGGTCCCCCGCTGGGTGGGGGATGCCAATTTCGTGTCTGTCATTGGAGAGACGCGCTTGCTCCCGGAAGAGCTCGAAACCACTTATGACAAGTTGTTCCCGCTCCTTGCCCGGCCAACCTGACCTGCCTGCGTCTCATCGCACTCCGCCGTTCTCAGTCCAGCGCCACCCCAATGAATTGCTCCAGATAATGGAACGCCGTTTCCGCCGCGGCCCCATTCAACGCCTGGGTTTGACCATCGGCCAGCCGCAGGACGAGGTTGGCGTCCCTCGCTTCGATCTTCGGGCGATACTCCACCCGGACCACGTTCGCCAGATTGATGAGAACCGAATCGGAGGGTCGGTTTACTCGAATGAAAGGTTTCTGCTGCATATGCGTTGTTCCCCTTCGCTGTAATCTGTTTTGTTCTCGCCTCGAACCATTGATTCTCCATCGCGATGATGTCGCCGATTCGTCACAAAAACTTGAAGACAGCTGCATTTAACTATAAGTACATAATCCCCTGCAATTGTGACGGGAAGGTATAATTGTGGCCTGTTGTGCCAGGGGGCAAATCCTTCCCGGTGGAGAGTCACCTCACGAGGTAAACGGTTCGCAATATCCTCGGTACGCCTCCGGAACCGGCCTCATTTCCCTCCCCTCGGGCAGAGTCAAGGTCTGAGCCTTTCCCCTCTCGACCCTTCCTCGAACGGGGCAGCCGTCCTTCCGGACGACAAAACCCCGGCTTGCGGGCATTCAGAACCGGCCGATACGGCCCCTTAGGCAGTCCCCCCCTCATCGCGCCGGGGCCCAAAGTTACTCTCCGGATTGAGAAACTATTGAAACAATTTAGACATAGTCTTAACTCGCCAATTGTCGCGGAAGGGTGCGTCTGTGGTCCCTCCGCAGAGCGGTTCTGAATAGTAAAGTTCGAATTTGAGGTCCTGAGTAGAGAAGGCAAACATCACGTTTTTTTCGACGGTTGCGGTATTTCCCGGGAGGCGGGCATGGACAAAAAAAGACTGTTGGTTGTTGATGGAGAATCCCGGATGGGGGACTTGATTGACAAGACTTTCTCCCCTCACTTCGATGTGTTGATGGCTCGGTCGGGGAATGAGGCGATCCGTCGAGCCGTCCTTGACCATCCCAGTTGTCTTCTGTTGGATGTGTCCATGCCGCAGATGAGCAGTTTTATGCTCTGCGAGATTCTGAAATCCATCACCCAGACCAAGCGAATCCCCATTGTGTTGATGGGGGCCAAGCCTCGGGCAGCGGTGTGGGGAATGGCCAAGGAAATGGGTGCCCTGGATTACATCGAGCCGCCGTTTTCAGCGGAGAAAATTTCCAAGTCTATCGAGCTTGCGCTGGAAGCGGCCTCGTCGGAGCGTCGAAGGGCCCCGCGCGTCAGCATGAAGGTTCCCATCGTGATCCGCAGTAAGGACTCCCTCGACCACCAGTATGAAGTGCGAGCAGAGACCGTCGACGTCAGCCGGACCGGGGCGTTGATGCGGCTGCCCGTTCGAATCCCGGTGGGCGAGCAGGTGGAGTTCTTCCAGCTCGACGCCGCCCGGCCGGGCCGGATGATTCCCTGTGCGCGGGCACGGGTCGTGTGGAATGATGACGACGAAGTCATCGGCCCCAACTGTCATGGCTTTGAATTCGTGGGGCCGTCGGCAGCAAGCTGGGCTCGAAAGCAATGATGGATCTCCATCCGGCCAGTTGGGTGGCGGCCGGGGACAAGGCTTCATCCGGCTTTTGACGAGAAACGGGCTCAGCTCCGTTTTCCTCTCTTGAAACACTCAATGGGCCCCCGAAGGTACGCTGTCAGGCGAGGTTCGATCATCGGGTCGTTGTTCGAATGACGGAGCTCAAGCCTGACCACCCGGGAAAATCACCTTAAAGGAACGGGTATGACAAGGAAACGGTTATTGGTTGTGGGGGGGGAACCGCAGGTGAACGACTGGCTCGCCAGGGCCTTTGCCACGGAATTCGAAATCCTGACGGCACAAACGGGAGTGGAAGCCATCAACAAGGCTGTTCTGCAGCGGCCCACGTGTATCCTGGTGGATGCCAAGATGCCGAGAATGGGCGAACACCTGCTCTCCAAGGTCTTCAAGATGATCGAACAAACGCGGTCGATCCCCATTGTCATGGTCTGCGAAAATCCGGATCCTGAATTCCGGAAGATGTTTCAAGAGATGGGGGTGGTGGCCTGTATTGAAAAGCCTCTCTCGCTGGAGCAGGTGGCCAGCGTCATCGATCGGGCCCTGCGAACGCCCTCGGTGGAGCGGCGGCGCAGCCCGCGGGTAAAGGCAAAAATCCCGGTGGTCATCCGCGTTGGGGACGCTGAGGAGCACGAGGCGGAAATTGCGACGGAGCTGGAAGATGTCAGCCGCCTCGGGGCGCTGGTGTCCTTGCCCATACGGATCGATGCGCGGGAGCGGATCGAGATCCGCCGGCCGGATATGACGCCGGACGACGATGCCTGGCTCACGACTTCGGCGCGGGTCGTGTGGAGCGACGAAGAGGAGAGTGACGGCCTCTACTGGCATGGGTTGGAATTCCTCAATCCTTCAACCCAATGGATCATTCGACAGTACGTTCAATAGGAATTGAATTGAAAGGGTGATGACGCCGCGGCGCGCCTGTCACCCGGACCAGGTTGGGGTAGCCCCGGGGATCCGCCATTAGTTCGGGTGGATCCCCGGGTTATTTTTCAGCTTCTGCAGGCATGCCCCCGTTGTCTGCTGGCATTCATGGTGCGCGCGATGGCATAACCTAGGCCCGTAAGGCAGCCAGATAGTGGCCCCACCTGTCGAAGATCCGCCGGGGCGGGCCCCGCACGCTCTTTACGCAGCGAGGATGCGGTTGAGCTGAGAAGGGGCATCAGGTCCCAGGCCCGCAGGGCCGAAAGACTGTAGCCCCGCGCCTCTTTCGTGTGGCGAGGATGCGGTTGAGCTGAGAAGGGGCATCAGATCCCAGGCCCGCAGGGCCGAAAGATTGTAGCCCCACCTGATGCTCCGTCCCGCGCTCTTTGCGGGACGGAGCGAGGGTGGGGGACCGGACCCCTAATGATGATCTAAGCCCCGCTTGCGGGGCGCAAGATATTGTCCGAACCCTGCAATCACTTCGAGTTTCAACATTTCCTTTTCCCCCATGATTGCTGACCCCCGTTTTCATCCCCCACTATCATCTTGAACTGAACTTCATCAAGTTCTACACTTCCCATGACCCGCCGAACTTCACACCGGGAGAAAACCCATGGGAACAGCAAAGGTGATGTTTCACAAGTGCATCCAGGATTCCGTGGATTATGGAAGTGACGACGAACATATGGTGTCGGCCGTTTTTTTCGATCTTGAAACCAATGGACAGGTTCACCCCGACCTGAGCGTGGAAATCCGACAGATGGTCGGGGGTGGCCCGATGGACGTGGGGGATCCCAAGGGATACGCCGGGCCCATCAATCGTACCGCTTTCCGCCAGGCGGTCGAAGCCTACTTCCGGGAGCTGATCGGCCCGGAGGGTTCAGAGGACGCGCAAGGCGGAAGGTTGCAGAACAACATCTTCCTTGAAGATAAGGTTGTCGAAATCGAGGTGTGAGACACTGACGCCCCCCTGCATAGCAGGAGCACAGCCCATAAGCTGCTCTGGTAGCCCCGCCACGTTTTAGTGGCGGGGGCCTTTGCAAGTGGCCTGGTAAAAATACCGCCGCCGTGTCACCCATTATTGGTGGCGGATTGCGCCGGGGGCTTTTCCGAGCGGTCTGGTATAAATCCCGCCGCGACGACCGCGCCTCCGGCTCCTGCCTTTACAATATTGACGTTCTAGCGATATTCTACGGGAGCGCCTGAACGTCGCTTGTGCGCGTGTAGCTCAGCTGGATAGAGCAGCGGTTTCCTAAACCGTTGGTCGGCGGTTCAAGTCCGTCCACGCGCACCAAAGCCTCGAAGCGAGACAAAAATCCAAAGGCCAAACGCCAAGTTCCAAGTAGGGGCCAAACTCCAAATCTCAAATCTGACTCAGACCCGTTGGGAATTCATCGACGGCGGAGCAGACCACAATACACTCAGTCCTGCTCTTCTAGGCCCGAGCACTTTCTTCGGTCCGGCCGGGGGTGCTGCCGTGGGTCGGTATCCTGTTTGCAAGTTGAGTCATCTGCGGTAGACTTTAGCTCCCCCGAAGGCTGCGTTCCATCTTATTGGTCGACCTAGGAACTTCCTCTTTCCCCCGAATCAACTTCCCCCCCGAGCAAACGACAATGACCTTTGACACTACACGAGCCCTTGAACTCCTGCGCCTGGGGACTCAGAATCCGGGCGCACAATTTCACGATGGGCAAGCCGAGGCGATCCGACATGTGGTGGAAAATCGAGGACGTCTCCTGGTGGTTCAAAAGACCGGATGGGGAAAGAGCTCGGTTTACTTCATTGCGGGGAAACTTCTCCGTACCTCTGGGGGCGGCCCGGCCCTTTTGATTTCACCCCTGCTTGCATTGATGCGAAACCAGATTGAAGGGGCGCGCCGGATGGGGGTGCGCGCAGAAACCATCCATTCCGACAACCAGGAGGAGTGGGAGGGGGTAGTGACCCGTCTCCGGCGTGATGAAGTGGATACCCTGTTGATCTCCCCAGAACGGCTGGCCAATTCAGAGTTCGTCGCCGATGTGCTTTCGATTTTGGCCGGGCGATTGTCGCTTCTGGTGATTGACGAAGCGCACTGCATTTCGGATTGGGGGCATGACTTTCGACCGCATTACCGCCTCATCCAGCGCATCGTGATGAATCTGCCGCGAAACCTGCGCCTGCTGGCGACGACAGCGACCGCGAACAACCGGGTGATTGAGGATCTGCGGGCGACCCTGGGTCCCGACCTCGTCGTCATGCGCGGCCCTCTGAACCGACCCTCCCTGTTCCTGCAAACGATCCGAATTCCTTCCTCCGCTGAACGGATGGCTTGGATCAGCGAAAATTTGGGGCGTCTCCCCGGCAGCGGCATTGTCTACACCCTGACGATCCGCGACGCCGAGCGCCTTACCGAGTGGCTGCAACAGGAGGGCTTCGAGGCAGAGTGTTACACCTCACGGGCGGGAGAGCGCCGACAGGAAATCGAGCAGGCGTTGCTCCATAATCGCGTCAAGGTCTTGATCGCGACGACCGCGCTGGGCATGGGGTTCGACAAACCGGATTTGGGATTTGTGGTTCACTACCAGGCGCCCGCATCGGTCGTGGCCTACTATCAGCAGGTGGGACGGGCGGGGCGGGCGATCTCGTGCGCCTACGGAATTCTTTTGAGCGGCGAAGAAGAAACAGAGATCACGAATTACTTTATCGAGACTGCGTTTCCTACTCCGGAAGAAGTACGGGCGCTCCTGGAACTGTTGCAGAGGTGTCCCCGGGGGCTATCGGTTCCGGAGATGATGGGTGGGGTCAATATCGGCAAGACGCGAATTGAAAAGACGCTGCAACTCCTCTCGCTGGAATCCCCGGCACCGATTGTCAAGGAGGGAACGAAATGGATTCTCACAACAGCTGACCTCTGCACGGAATTCTGGGAACGCGCCCGGCGGCTCACCCACCTTCGTCACAAGGAGCAGCGGCAGATGCAGGAATATGTTGACCTGAAAGGGGGTCACATGGAGTTTCTGATTCGGTCGTTGGATGGCCAACCCGGCCCGATTACGTTCCCCGCCGTGGAACCGCTCCCGACCACACCATCCATTGCCGTTGTCGATCGGGCAATCGCGTTCCTCCGCGGGCGTGATATCATGATCGAGCCGCGCGTCATGTGGCCTTCGGGCGGAATGCCCCGCATGGATGTGAGAGGGAAAATCCCTCCGGAGCTGCGGCTGGAGGTCGGGCGGTGTTTGTGCCTGTGGGGCGATCCTGGCTGGGGGATATGGGTGCGGCGCGGCAAGTATGAGGACGGACGCTACTCCGACGAGTTGGTCCGCGGTCTGGTCGAAATGATTGAGCGCTGGCAGCCGGATCCCCTTCCGACGTGGATAACCAGCGTGCCATCGAAGCGACATCCAGCGTTGGTCGCCGACCTGGGGGTTCGACTCGCGACGGCGTTGAAGATTCCGTTTGTTCCGGTAATCGTCAGTGCGAAAGCACATCCGCCTCAGAAAAGCATGCTGAATATGACCCAGCAGGCTTTGAATCTGGACGGGGTATTCGAAGTGGTTACGGAAGCGGTTCAGGGCGGCCCGGTTTTCCTGCTGGATGACATGGTAGATTCCCGATGGACGCTTACCGTGGTCGGATATCTTCTGAGGGTGCAGGGGAGCGGGCCGGTGTATCCCGTGGCGCTGGCACTCACTTCAAAATCATGACCTCCAATGTTTCGGAAAATACACGCGCCATTCTGCTCCTGACGGCACCCTTGATCGTGCGCACCTCCAGCGAAGGCCCGCCGTCAACCCTGACGTTGTCGGAATTCAACAGGCTGGCAAACCGGCTGGAAGAGATGGACGCCGAGCCTGCGGATTTGATCGGCTCGAATCAAGGAGAATGGCTGGCGAAGTTGGCGCCGCTCTTCGCACCGCA
This sequence comes from Terriglobia bacterium, assembly GCA_020073085.1. Taxonomy (NCBI): domain Bacteria; kingdom Pseudomonadati; phylum Acidobacteriota; class Terriglobia; species Terriglobia bacterium. The sequence goes on from JAIQFV010000006.1 coordinate 69,721, forward strand.
ACGGCTCGAAGGCCTGCTGGCGCGCGGTTTTCAAATGAGCCAGGCCATCGACCAGTGGGGCGCGCGGGGAATCTGGGTGAAGAGCCGCGTCGATCCCAACTATCCGCAGCGGCTTCGGTCGAAACTTGAGGATCTTGCGCCCGCGGTGATTTATGGTTGTGGACGGGAGGAGCGGTTGGGGACCCGCGGACTGGCGATCGTGGGATCCCGGAGTGCTGATGAAGAAGGATTGGCGTTCGCTGAGGCGGTCGGCCGGCTGGCGGCGAAGTCGGGAGTAGCGGTCGTGTCGGGCGGAGCGCGGGGCGTCGATCGCGCGGCCATGAAAGGCGCACTGGAAGCCGGCGGAACGGTTGTCGGTGTGCTGTCAGACCAGCTCCTGCGGATGGCCGTGGCGCCGGACTGCCGCGACCCGATTCGCGAAGGCCGCCTGATCTTGATGTCCCTGGTCGATCCTTCCGCCGGGTTTAACGTCGGCAACGCCATGCAGCGCAATAAGATGATTTATGCGCTGGCCGATGCCGCGCTTGTGATCAGCGCCGATTCCGGGAAGGGCGGGACCTGGAGCGGCGCTAAAGAGCAAATGGAGCGCTTCCACAGCTGCGCGGTCTACGTTCGAGTTCATCCCAATGCGCCGGAAGGGAACAAAGAACTTCAAAAACATGGGGCGCTCCCATGGCCGCAGCCGGAAACCGTCGAGGAGTTGAAGAAGGTGATGGACGAGGCCCCACCTGCTGCCAAACCGTCGTCCCGCAACTTGAGACTCCCCCTTTTCCCCGCCGAAGAGGACGTTGCCGCCGTGGACAGGAAATCCCAGAAGACATCCGTTCGTCCTAAGAGACGATGAGAACCAAGATCCAAATCTCAAATCTTACTCAAGGCCGTTAGGATCTCAACGACGGAGGAGGAGCCCTCTAGGCTCAACGAGGAGCACCGTGAAGCTGGAGACCGATTTAACAACGATTGAGGAATTGGCTGTCCGACGGGATGATGAGAACTGGCGCTTCAGGTCTTTTTTGAAAAGCGGCCGGATCCCATCCCGGGCGGTCGACTCCGTGACGCATGAAATCAATCAAGAGGTGTCGTCTCTCATCGACTGTACACAGTGTGCCCACTGCTGCAAGGTAATGCGACCGACCCTGAGCGCCAAAGATGTTCGTGTTCTCGCCAAGGGGCTCTGCAAGTCGGTTGAGCAAGTCTATGCAGAGTTGCTGGTCCAGGGGGATGAACCCGGAGAGGTTCAATTCAATCAACTGCCTTGTCCCCTTTTGAAGGACAACCGGTGCAGCGTTTACGATCATCGGCCCGAAGCGTGCCGGTCGTTTCCGCATCTTCACAAGAACCGTGTCACCTCCCGCCTGTGGGGCATCATCATGAATTACTCCCTTTGCCCCATCGTTTTTAATGTCTACGAACAGCTCAAACAAAGATTGAATTGGCGGGGGTGATTGGGGAGCCTCCTTTAATTCCAGTGCTTCGAGTGCCACCAGATCTTCTGCAGATCGAATTGGGCGCCGCGGCAGAGATAGATCGGGGTGTTTTCCTCACCCATCCCGAAGCGTTGATAGTGATCGAAGGCCTGCCACGACGCGCAATTGTCCTGGACATCATCACGGCTCCATTGCACAACAATGAGATTCTTGTAATGCTCTGTGGGGGGCCCCCAGTACCAGTGATTCTGGTGGCGGGAGTAAGCCCGGGGCAGTCCATACTGGGGACCGAACAGGTTAATTGCTCCGGCCTCGCCATAATTGCCGGTAAAGATGCCGGTCTGGGCGCGTTCATCCGGCGGCAGCGAGTTGTAAATCCCGGCGACCTCACGGGTCATCTCCGGCCAGCCGAACTGGTCGCCCATGGGCTGCGGCAGAAGACCCTCGTGGTGCACCTCCGCCTTGCGCGGCTTGAACCCAATCGCCTCCTGATACGCCAGGTACCGCTCTGGCGAGAGCATCCAGGTCGCCAGCGGGATCGTGGGGACGGTCCCGAGAAGAATGACGACAACCACCACGACCCTGACCCATGCCGCTCGGGCCACCCGCCACCGCTCTAAGGCAATCGCGCCCCCGGCGAAGAGCATGGGATAGATGGGGAAGAGGTAGTAGTCTTTGGCGTGCGCGATCTCCATGCTCACGAAGAACACGAGGAAGGTCAGGCCGAGCACCCGCCAGCGTGCCTCCTTGAGGAACGAGATCAGACCAAGGAGCCATAACGGAAAGAGGATGGGGTGCATGGCGATGATCTGTTGCCCGGTGAATGCCAGCGGGCCCAGGACAACGTTTTTTCCCTCGCGGCGTACGTTTTCGAGATCTTCCAGCGTGGGAAAATGATGCCGAACCTGCCAGATCACATTGGGCAGGAACAACGCCACGGCGATGGCGCCTGCGATCCAGATCCAGGGCTTGAGGAATTCGCGGCGATGCCGCGTCAGGAAAAGAGCGACAATGACGGCGAATCCAAAAAAGAGGGTCGAATGCTTGTTCTCAAGGCCGAGACCGGCGAGGACGCCGAACCCCACCCATAGCCGCGAGTCGCCGGTGCGGAGGATGCGAGCGACGATGAGAGCGCAACCCATCCAGAAGAGCGGTTCGAAAGCGTTCATGGTCAAGAGGTTGTCCATCACCAGCACACCGGGGCAGAGCAAAACGGCCAGCCCCGTCAGCAACTGGGCGTAACGTCGGGCCCCCAACTCGCGTGCGATCAAAGTGGAGAGAGCCACAAGCACGGTGCCCGCCAGGGCCGGTAGAATGCGCAAGGCTGCCAGCGAACCGCCCAACCACAGCGCCATCTTTGCATACAGCGCAATCAGCGGCGCGCAATCCACGTAGCCCCAGTCAATGTGTCGCGCCAGGTCCAGGTAGTAAAGCTCATCGCGGAAGTAGCCGTAATGCCTGACGCTGGTGAAAAGATGGAGCAGGAGCTTGGCCGCGCACAGGGCGATCACAAGGCCAGTGGCGAGGCGGGGAAGTGACTCGAATGCTTCGGTGAAATGGGGTTGAGGGGCGGCATCGTCGACCATAGAGGGAATCTTGACTCCCACATTGAATCGAGTCAAAGAAATTTGAAATTGATTTCTGCCCTCCGGGTCCGGCGGCATGAATATCACAAATTGAACTATTCCTGCACAGACTTGCCCAGTTAAAATTGGGGAGGCGACGGGATGGCAGAGTCTTTCGCGGCCGCGAGTTGGAACAGATAGTTATGCACTGAGGGGCGGGCCTTGGAGATCGACGCTCAAATGCACACTTCGATGAGTCGGAGGCCGTACCACCTGACACGATAATCTGTGGAGGGAATCATGACGAGAAAGACCTGCATTCAGGGTGGTGCCCTGTTTGCCCTTATGGTTGCTTGTGCCTCTGAAATCTTTGCTCAGGGTAGTCCGGAGGAACCCCAGCAGGCCATCCGCATTCTTCATCGTGTATCGGAAACCTATCGAACTCTGAAGAGCTATGAATTGTACGGCATGATCCGAATGCAGATCGAAGGAATCCCGGACACCTACCTCCGGCCAATCATGGTGACTCGTGCGGGGACGACAAAGAAGCCGACCGGCGGTTTGACCCCGGCAGCGCGGGCGGCGCTTCGATCCGGCCCAGGCGCATGGGAGAACGGAGCAGGCATCGAAGTCAAGGGACCCTCCCTGGCCACCTTTCCCTCAATGGATTTTTCTCTCGAACGCCTGGATGAACATGTGAAGACCGCCAAACTCCTGCGCGAGGAGACGCTCATGGTGGGAGTTCAGGATGTTGCCTGTTATGTGATTGAGATCAGGTTTGAACCCAGTTCGCCTGCCAAGGATGGCAAGGAGGAACCTCAGGTGGTCTGGATTGACAAGGACCGTTCCCTGGTCGTCCGTTTCGTTCAAACCGGAGAAATTGCTCTCCTAAAAAGGGGGACGCCCAAGCCAGTCCGGTTTCAATGGACGTTGACCTTCAACACCATCAAGCTGAATGAAGCACTCAAGTAGGGCTACCTTGAGCGCTGTGGCAGGTCATCAACCCCCGCGATCATTCCATGACTGAGAAAGATCCCCGCGCCGACGCCTCTGGGGAGGCGAGGGATCAAACTCCGACCTCCAAATTTCAAATGAAAACTAATATCCAAAAGGCAATAGGACCATGACGGATTCCAGGTGCAGACAGCCGTCCGTCAGACCTGTTCAGACAGGGCTGTGTCCGACAGCCAATCACGGACGAAGTTTCGGACCTTGGCCCCTTCAAAGCGGCGACGGATCGCATCCATTACGGTCAGTCGAAGATGCGACGGTGACCCCGAGAAACCCACCCAGTAGGGCACATGAAAATCCAGCGGAACCAATTCGGCCGCGATGTCCAGGTTTCTAATCTTGAAAAATCCCCGGCTGAAAACCAGACGGCGAACCCGCTCCACTACGGTCACGCCGGCCTGATCCGGATCGAGCCCACGGGGCGGGCAATTCCGGGTGTCGAGGGTGATCAGGCTGCCCCGATCCGGCACTGAGTCAAAGGAGTAAAGATCAAAGCTCCCTTCGACCGCATCCAGCCCGAGAAACCTCGCCTCCGTCCGCGAGCGGTTCGTGATGTGCACCCGGAACAGGCGGAAGGGAATGTAGATGTCCGCGACGGTGTGGACCCTTCCGAAGCGCAGGCTCGTCAATGGGCCGGAGAAGTGTGTAATGGCGTCTTCACGCGAGACGTTGGGTTTGAGAGTGTGGATTGTGGTCATGGAATGTCGCAGAGGGCCTTTTAGAAACTTTGCGCCTCTTGCGGTTAGATTCTGATTCAACCCAACCTCAAGATCACCACATCTATTCGACAGACGACCCTGCATCGGCTTACCAAGGAGACAACAAGTAACGACTGAAGTCGTTACGACAACAAGCAACGACTGAAGTCGTTACGACAACAAGCAACGTCTGAAGTCGTTACGATAACAAGCAACGACTGAAGTCGTTACTACTTACCGGAAATAAATCCACAAGCCGATCACGGTTCCTGCGAGCAGGATGCTGAAGGCGATGTTGATGGCGTGCTCGCGCGCGGTTTCCGCCGCCGGCTTGTATTGCGGCTCGCGCTGAATGTTGTCGACGATGGAGGTATCGATTTTTTCTCGGACCGTCGCGAACGTCAATCCCCCCAGTTTGCTGCGCTCCGGTGGGCGTGTGGCGAGGCTCACCCCCACCAGCACGACTGAGCAAACGACAAACATCAGGATGGCGTAATGCAGGAAATTGATCTCGACAATCCATCGGATAACAGGAGATGCAAAGTAGTGGCCGGCGTGGGCGCTCTCGATGATTTCAAGGATGAATCGGACGGCGCCGAGCACGAACCCGGTAAGCAGGGAGAAGATGGCCCCCGTCCCGTTCAAGCGGGGCCACAGAACGCCGAGGATGAAACACGCGGCGATCGGCGGACTGATGTAAGCCTGTACACTCTGTAGATAAATGTAGAGCTGGCTGCTGATGAGATGGATGAAGGGGACCCAGAGAAGCCCGAGGACGACCATGATGCCGGTGGCCACGCGGCCGAAGTTCACCAGCCGCGCTTCACTGGCGTCGGGACGGAGCTTCTTGTAAAAGTCCAAGGTCACCAGGGTTGACGCGGAGTTGAAGACGGAACTCATGGCGCCCATCAGCGCCGCCAGCAGGGCCGCAATCATCAGGCCGATCAGTCCTTCCGGCAGGAGATTGATAATCAGGGTGGGGTAAGCGATGTCTCCATTGAGCACTTCGCCGCCCGGACCGATCCGGAAAAGATTTTTGAACAGGGCGAATGCCATGATTCCGGGAAGCACGAGAATAAAGACCGGCAGGATCTTCAGGAAGCCGGCAAAAATAGTGCCGGCCTTGGCATGCCCTTCGTCTCGGGCCGACAACACGCGCTGAACGATCGACTGGTCGGTGCACCAGTACCAGATCCCGAGGATGGGCGCGCCCAGAAAGATCCCCGTCCAGGGGAAGGCGGAGTGAGTGATGGGTTTGATCATGTGAAAATAATCCGCGGGAACAGCGGCGCGGAGGCCGGCGAACCCCCCGACTCGATCCAGGCCAATGAAAGTGAGGACCACAGCACCGGCAATCAGGATGAGGGTCTGTACCAGGTCCGTGTAAATTACAGCCGCGAGTCCTCCCGCGACCGTGTACACGCCGGTGGCAATGACCAGAATCACCGCGGCGGTCAGCGGACTCCATCCCACGACGCGTTCCAGCACCACCGCCGCCGCGTAAAGATGCACGGAAATCTTTGTGAAGACATAAGCGATGATGGAGATGCTGGCGAGGTAAACCGCACATTGCCGGCTGAACCTCCGCTCCAGGAATTCCGGCATCGTGAAAACGTTCGATCGAAGATAGAACGGGACGAAGACCCAGCCGAGAATCAGCAGGATCATGCAGGCCAGCCATTCGAAATGGCCGACGGCCAAACCTGAAGTTGCCCCCGAGCCGGCCAGTCCAATGAAGTGCTCGGTGGAAATATTGGAGACGAACAGGGAGGCGCCGATCGCGAACCATCCCACATTGCGGCTGGCCAGGAAGTAGTCGGTCGAGGTTTTCTTCCGCCGCGAGAAGTAATAGGCAATGGCAAAGATGATCGCGAAATAGACCGCGATGATCGCAATATCGACGGGGGCCAACGCCCGGTGCGTCACTTCTCCAGCAGATGGGTTCATGTCATTCTCCGGATGCGGGTTTGGAAGACCGATCCAGTCTTGTGATCTTTTGCTGAACGCGTGGGACTATATCAGGTTTCCGGCATGGAGGGTATATGAGGGAGACGCTTAAAAAGGTCGGGTTATCGCGAGTCAATTGGACTTGAGCAGATCATCACGGCAAAAGAAAAGGGCAGGGGAATGGAGATATCCCCCTGCCCTAGAGATCCTTAGAACGAGAAGCGAATGGCAAATTCAATCTGGCGTTCGGAGCTCAGCCGAGTGTCGAGAATCTGGCCTCTTTGACCAACATTGGTGATATCGCCATTGGGCTGCGCAAATTGGGGAGTGTTGGTGAAGTTATAGAACTGCGCGCGGAACTGGGTCACATAGCGCTCCTTGAACTTGAAGTTCTTGAAGATGGAAAGGTCCAGGTTGCTGGTTCCCGGTCCCGTCAAGAGGTTTCGTGCGACGTTCCCCGCCCGAAGTCTAATGTTCGTAACTTGGTTGGTGGGCGGTATCTGAAATGCACTGACATCAAAGTACTGACCCGTGGTGAACTGATTGTTCGGCTCGCGAATCTGATCGGGATGAGTATTCGGAGTTCCCTGTGCAGTCAGGTCAAACGGCAGACCACTCTGGAAGGTGAGAATGCCGTTGAGTTGCCAGCCGCCGAGGAGGGCTTCGACAGCGCCCGACCAGTCGTGACCATACGTTTTTCCGCGGCCAAAGGGGAGTTCGTACAGCGTGCTGAAGGTAAAGCGTTGCCGCACATCCAGGCTCGAGTTGCCGCGCTCCAGGCGAAGGTTATTGAAATCAACCGCGTTGCCGTTCCCCTGGTCAAAAGCACCGGGGGAGTCGTCAATGGCATGAGCCCACGTGTACGCCATGGTGAACTGCCAGCCTGCGGTGAAGCGATGCTCAAGCCGGGTTTGTAAGGCATGGTAGATGGAATTGCCAATCGTGTCCTGAACGTTCACGTTTCCCCCCAGGCTCGGGAAATTGCTCGTTCCGGGAGGAGCATTGTAAAACTGCCGATTAAAGTTGTAATAGGTGGTTAGCCGAGTCCCCTTGGTCCCGACATAGCCCACGGACAGCGCCGTATTAGCGCCCAATTCTCGCTGGATTTGCAGGTTCCACTCCTGAACATAGGAATTCCGATTGCTCGGCAGCGCTTCGAACACGGTCACGTTCTGGGGATTGTTCAGATTGACGTTGTTCACATTGCCTTGAGGCAAGGGTCCGGTGGCAAGACGCGAATCATTGCTGTTCAAGGGCGCCTGGCCGGAGAGTGTCATGCGGAATCCGTTGTTGTATGAGAAGGAAGAGAATCCGCTGAAGGGTGGATTCTGCGCCAACTGGTTGTCGATACCCCCTCGGTCCACGAAATAGAAGATGCCGTAGCCGCCCCGCAGTACCGTCTTGCCATGCCCTGTGAGGTCGTAGGCAAAGCCGAAGCGGGGAGCAAAGTTGTTTTTATCGGTGGGAACGAAGCTCCGGGAGGCGCCTCCCTGGCCTGCCAGCAAAAGCTTCCCCGTCGTGATGTCAAAATTCGCTTGGCGGTCGGCGACCTCCACCGGCCAGGTATACAGGTCATAGCGCAGTCCAAGGTTCAAGGTGAGTCGGTGGCTGACCTTCCAATCGTCCTGGACGAAATAGCCGGTCTCCCAGTTTCGGGTTCCCACCATGCCGAAGGGCGGGCCGATGTCATATTGCTGCACGAAGCCCGCCAGAAGGTCTGACACTTCGTAATGAGTTGGGCTCGAACCCCCGCCATCTCCGAAGAGGACAAAGAACCCCTTGCCGCGGTTCGGGCGAAAGAGGTTTACTTGACGACGGATAATACTGGCGCCAAACTTCAAGTTATGGGCGCCCTTGACCCAGGACAGGGTGTCGGAATATTGAAAGCTATTCTGTGGAACCAGAAAAGGTCCGAAATCCCCCGTGAATTCGATCTGATTGTTGAACCCTCCGATCAGGGCTCCTCCCCCCAGCAGGGGGCTGGTGTTGGCATTGGGGATGCCCAGGTTCGCGGAGATCTGCTGGTCCTGGAATGGAGGAGTGAAACCATACCGCGTGCGAATATACCCGAACCGGAATTCGTTGACCAGCGAGTTAGAGAAGGTATGCGTTTCGTTGAGGGCGAGACCACGGGGGTTACTAGGGTTCGTTCCAGAGCCGAAACCCGCGGGCAGCGCCGGCAATCGAGAACTCGTCACCGAACTGTCCTGTCCGAAACTAAAGCGGCCAAACATGCTGTCCCGTGTTCCCAAAATCCAATCGACACGGGCGTCAAAATCGTTGAAATGTTGAGTCTGATTGCGCGTGACCAGAAAATTCTGGAGGACGCCGGGAGCATTCGGCAGGGGGTAAGCATTCAAATACTTCTGCGCGACAGGGTTAATCCGGTTCGGGGGAATGATATTCCCGGAGAAACAGCCACTCTGCTGCCTCGGATCATTAGAGACGCACGGCCCCGACAGCAGTGGGTCCTTGATAAGAATCGGGTTGGGCCCCGATAGCAATTCCGAGAAATCCCCATTTCTCATCTTGGGAGTGGGTACCGTGGCCCGATCCAGTCCCAGGGGGAACAACTGGCGGAGTCCCTGATAATCGAAGAAGAAGAACACCTTGTCTTTGATGATGGGGCCGCCAATCGTGCCCCCGAATTGATTTCGGCGGAACTCGCTTTTGCAGTCCTTGCCGGGAGGGCAAGTCGCCCGGATGAAGGTTCGAGTCGCATCCAAATTATCATTACGCAGAAATTCAAAGACGGTCCCATGCAGGGAGTTGGTTCCCGATTTGATGGAGGTGCTCACCACACCCCCACCCGCACGACCGAACTCTGCGGGCGCAATGCTGGTGTCGACTCGAAACTCCTCGATGGCCTCCGCAGGAGGGAAGAAGATGATCGTGTTGACAAGCGATTCGTTGTTGTCAATGCCGTCCAGGATGAAGTTGTTGGCCTGCGGCCGTAAGCCGTTCACCGAAAGCGATGCACCGCCGACATTGCTGAAGCGGAAAGTCTCTGAGTTGCCACGACCCCCTGAGGCATCGCCGTCTATTACGCCACGGGTGACTCCAGGAACCAAGGTGGCCAACTGCGTAAAGTTGCGGCCGTTGAGTGGGAGCTCAGTGACTTGTCGCCCCACCACCACATCGCTGATAGTGGAACTGGCACTCTCTACCAGGGGCACGTCCGCCGTCACCTCGACGCTGGTGGTGATGTCGCCGGGTTGAAGTTGAAAGTTCACAGGGGCAATCTGGGAAACCTGGAGCGTGATTTCCTGAGTCACCGCCTTGAAGCCCTGCATTTTGACTTCGACTTTGTAATGTCCGGGAGGCAGAGCAGGGACTGAGTAATCTCCCGCCCCACCGCTTTCCACCGTCACGGAGCGTCCTGTACCCAAGCTGGTGACGGTTATAGTCGCCCCGTTCACAACCGCGCCCTGGGCATCCGTGATAGTTCCTTGAAGGCGGGCGGTGTCAGTCTGAGCCAGGCTGATGGTTGTGTAACTCAACAAAAACATAAACGCCAGTAATCCTATTAACGTGCGTCGGTTCATGGGACACCTCCTGAAGTTTGTGTCTACCCCTCAATGATTCTTGAATCTTCGGGATGAACATCAGCGAACAGTGACGCAAGAGCCAATCGAGTTACTTGCCGATAATTCCGAATGAAAAGACCCCGATCGTCATGGCCGCGTTTGGTTCTTGTAAATAGTCAGCGAGGTGGAATCAATGCCGACCAGACTAAAGATCAGGGTCAAGTGAATAGGGATTCCAGTTGCAGGGTGGAGAACCATAATTTTATGAATTCGATTCAGCAACTTTAATGCCCGTCGGATCGCCGACTCTTGTGTGCTCAGAAGGAAGCGCGATCGTGCAGGCGAAGACTTCGCAAGAGACCATCCTTCATCGCATTGGCCGCCAAAGTTGAACACAGCACGAATCCATACTGGGAGGGAATCTCCCTCCTTCTTAGGATTCGAGACTCAACTTACGAGACAGATCATGCAATGCATGACAAAAATCTGTCACGGAACACACCGCTGCTGGTTATGCTAAAGTGCCTTCACTTTTCCTGCCAATGTTCGGGCACAATCGAAAGATGCATGTAATTCCAAGGAAACAAATGAGGAAAATTGTTTTTTGCGCTCAGGCAAGCATTGGAAATGGGGGGTGGATTTCCCACAAAATACAAGAATCCATGAAACATATTCCATTTTTGGAATTCTTCTCGCGCCGGGAGAATTCAAGGGGAGGGATTAGCCGTTCTCGCGCCCTTAACAGGACCGTCTGGTCCCCCATCGAATCCCGGAATTTCTGTTCCTTCTTTTAGGAATAACGATGGACCCCCGGCAAAGAGGCAAGTACTTCCTCTGGATCCTTGGATTAATCGGTTCGATCGGACGAGGCGGCCCGCCAGGGGATCGTTCCATCGCATGTAGAGGTTTTTTTCTTTTCTTATTCCCATCCGAATCTGTTTGAAATGCCGATCGAAGGTGGCGGGTATGACCTTGCGAGGAAATGGAAAACCTCTTAGAATCGGCCCGTGAAATTAGCCCGATCAAGCGGCATTCTGCTGCATCCCACCTCTCTCCCCGGACGGTTTGGTATCGGCGATTTTGGTCCGGCTGCATACCGTTTCGCGGATTTTCTGGCAGGATCCAGTCAACATGTTTGGCAGATGTTGCCCCTGGGACCCACTGGTTATGGGGATTCCCCTTATCAATGTTTTTCTGCCTTTGCGGGGAACCCCCTCCTGATCAGCCTGGAGAAGCTTGTGGAGATGGGAATTCTGTCGTCGAAGGATTTGGAGGGCGCACCGCAGTTTCCGGCCCACGAGGTGGATTATGGGAGGGTGATCGATTTTAAGGTCGGGCTGCTCAAGAAGGCCTATCACAATTTCAAGAGCGAGGCATCCGAGAGTGGGCGAGGTGATCTCGAAGCTTTTTCTCGAATCAATGCCTGGTGGCTTGATGACTACAGCCTGTTCATGGCAGTCAAGGAGGCTCACGCCGCGGCCGTATGGACGCGATGGGATGCACCCATCGCCATGCGTCATCCCGAAGCGGTCGAGCGATGGAACAGAGAACTTGCAGACAAGGTTGAGGCCCGAAAATTCTGGCAGTATTTGTTTTTCACTCAATGGGATGCTCTGAAGCGATATTGCCACGATCGCGGAATTCGAATCATGGGCGACATTCCCATCTTCGTGGCCCACGACAGTGCCGACGTTTGGGGTCACCGGAAGCTCTTCTCTCTCGATGACCACGGCAACCCTCACATCGTGGCCGGTGTCCCGCCGGATTATTTCAGCGCGACCGGTCAGTTGTGGGGAAATCCCTTGTATCGATGGAATGTTATCGCCCGCACCGGATACAAATGGTGGGTCGACCGCTTCCGTGCTATTCTTTCGCTTGTCGATATCATCCGACTCGATCATTTCCGGGGCTTCGAAGCCTACTGGGAAATTCCCGCAGCTGAAACGACCGCCATTCATGGGCGATGGGTCAAAGGACCCGGCGCGAAGCTTTTTAAAGCGCTTCAGAAAGCGCTCGGAGAATTGCCGATTGTGGCCGAGAATTTGGGAGTCATTACCCCTGAGGTGGAACAGCTCCGGAACCAGTTTGGGTTTCCCGGGATGGCTGTCCTTCAATTTGCCTTTGGCACAGATCCGCAGGCGCCGGGCTTTCGGCCTCACAACTATCCTCGCAACTGCGTGGTGTACACAGGGACCCACGACAACGACACGACGATGGGGTGGTGGACCAGCGCAGGGACCACCGACAGCACACGCAGTTCGGAAGACATCAGGAGGGAACGAGACTTCACCCTCAAATTTCTCGGAACCGACGGAGCGGAAATGAATTGGGTTTTCATTCGCCGGGTGTTGGCTTCCGTCGCGGACCTCGCCATGATCCCTCTTCAAGATGTCCTGGGGCTGGGAAGTGAAGCCCGGATGAACCTCCCTTCGAGACCCCATGGAAACTGGCGCTGGCGCTTTACTTCAGACATGTTGACCGATCAGATTCGCGAGCGATTGAAGGAATTGACGGTGATCTACGACCGGGGGAATTAGGGGGCAGGTGTTAGGTGTCAGGGAATAGGTGATAGGTAGTAGGTGGTAGGGGAGGGAAGTCAGAGGTCGGAAGTCGGAGGTCGGAAGTCAGAGGCCAGAGGGCAGAAGCCGGAGGCCATAAACAGGAGGGCGGGTCAATGGTCATTTGTTCGGGAAGCGCGGAGATTGGAAGGCGTTTTTCTTCTGACTTCCGGCCTCTGACCTCTGACTTCATTCGGTAGTCTCATTTCCCCTGACACCCGACACCTGACACCCGACACCCGGCACCTGAAACCTTCTTGAGAAGGGAACTTATTTTGCAGAAGCCTCATTTACAATTTTGGCAAGTCTGGAACATGAGTTTCGGCTTTCTGGGCATCCAGTTTGGATGGGGGCTGCAGATGGCCAACATGAGCGCCATCTATGAATATCTGGGTGCCAAGGCGGATCAGATTCCCATCCTCTGGCTGGCGGCGCCGCTGACGGGCCTGATTGTCCAGCCGATCATCGGCAACATGAGCGACCGCACCTGGGGACGGTTGGGTCGGCGGCGGCCCTACTTCCTGACGGGAGCGATTCTCAGTTCCCTGGCCCTGATTCTGATGCCAAACTCCTCGGCACTTTGGATGGCCGCAGGGCTGCTCTGGATCCTGGATGCCTCCATTAACATCAGCATGGAACCCTTTCGTGCCTTTGTCGCCGACCTCCTTCCGGAAGAGCAGCGGACCAGCGGATTCGCCATGCAGAGCCTCTTCATCGGGCTGGGAGCGGTGGTGGCCTCGGCGCTGCCGTGGGTGATGAGCAGGGTGTTCGCGGTTCAAAGCAACGTCTCCGCTGGGAACGCCATCCCGCTCACGGTGAGACTTTCATTTTACATTGGAGCCGCCGCATTTTTTGGGGCTGTCCTTTGGACCATCACAACGACCAAGGAGTATCCCCCCGAGGATCTGGCTGTGTTCCAAGCCAGGAAGGCAGAAAAACGCGGACTTGCGGCAAATGCGAGTGAAATTCTGAGCTCGATCTCGGGCATGCCGACGACAATGCGTCAACTGGCATGGGTGCAGATCTGCACCTGGCTGGGCCTGTTTTGCATGTGGCTCTATTTTCCTGTCGCGGTGGCTCGCAACGTTTTTGGCGCCGCGAGCGAAACCGCGCCCATTTACACCCGGGGGGTCGAATGGGCCGGCATTTGTTTCGCGGTGTACTCCGCGGTCTGCTTCGGCTTTTCGTTTCTTTTGCCCACCCTTGCCGGGAAGATTGGGCGCAAAATGACACACACCCTTTGCCTTTGTTGTGGCGGGGCCGGGCTGCTTTCGGTTTCCTTCATCCACAATCAATATCTCTTGCTTTTCTCCATGCTGGGAGTGGGCATCGCCTGGGCGAGCATTCTGGCCATGCCCTATGCGATCCTGGCGGGGTCGCTGCCTGCCGAAAAGATGGGTGTCTATATGGGCATCTTCAACTTCTTCATTGTGATCCCGGAGATCATTGCCTCGCTCGGCCTGGGCTGGATCATGAGCCACCTCCTCAACAATAATCGACTGCTGGCAGTGGTGGCGGGGGGCGTGTTTCTGGTGGTGGCGGCTGTGCTGATGCAGCGGGTGAGAGATGTTACCGCAGAGCAGGAGAGGACAGCCACGCTGGCTGTTAAGGCCGTCGGCTGAATCAAACTCGTAAGATCGATGATGATCAGATGTAGTGACACTCGTCGTCCCAATTAATTAATGTTGAGTTGCCCAAGCTCTGGTAGCCGTGATCCCGTTTTTGGGGATCGCGGGATTTTTCCGTGCCGATCACAAAAGCCCGTGATCCGCGGAAAGGCGAGCGGATCACGGCTACCAAAGCAAGCCACCTCATGAGATGCTGTCATCCGTCACTATGAGCTCTCATCTTCAGGAATTCTCTCCTGCATCAATTATCAACTGCGAAGAGGCCCTAACATGAAACGCCAGATCCCCTCTCAGAGGTGGGCTCTCCTCTTACTGTTTCTTGCCCTTTTGATTGCGGTGGGCCAAAGCATTGCCGCCAGCCCTCAACCGGTGGGGGGGCCGGAAGTCCTCAAGGTGGAACCTCCCAACTGGTGGACCGGCCATTCGATCAATCCGGTGCGGGTGCTGATCCGTGGACAAAATTTGGCCGGGGCCAAGGTCGAAGGCTCAACGGCGGGGATTCAGATCAGTGCAACGAGGGTCAATGACGCAGGCACCTACGTTTTCGTCGATGTCCTGATTGATGCGAAGGCAGCCCCGGGTTCGTATCCATTGAAGGTTGTCACGGGACAGGGATCTGCTCTGGCTCCCTTTGAAGTTCTAGCCCGGCTGTCGCGTAACGGGCGCTTCCAGGGCTTTTCACCCGATGACGTGATCTATTTGATTATGCCGGACCGCTTTTCCGATGGCGATCCGTCCAATGATGATCCGGCTGTTTCCCGCGGTCTGCTCAATCGCCAGAAGCCTCGTTACTATCATGGCGGCGATCTTCAGGGGATCATCAACCACCTCCCCTATCTCAAGGACCTCGGCGTGACCGCTCTATGGATGAATCCAATTTACGATAACGTCAACCATCTTAATGAACGCGAAAAATATGATAACGAGCCGATCACCGATTATCACGGCTATGGTGCGGTCGATTTTTACGGGGTAGAAGAGCATTTCGGCGACATGACCAAACTGCGCGAACTGGTCGAGGCCGCGCACCGGCTCGGGATTAAGGTCATTCAGGACCAAGTGGCGAACCACACGGGGCCTTATCATCCCTGGGTCAAAGATTCTCCGACACCCACCTGGTACAATGGGACGGAAGCCCATCACCTCAACGAAACCTGGCAGACTTGGACCCTGGCAGATCTTCACGCCACGCCCCCGGTCCAGGATTCAATCCTGAGAGGCTGGTTCGTTGATATCCTGCCGGACTTGAACCAAGACGATCCCGAGACCTCACGTTACCTCATCCAAAATACCCTGTGGTGGCTGGGGATGACAGGATTCGATGGGATTCGCCAGGATACGCTTCCGTATGTCCCGCGCCGCTTCTGGCGTGATTGGATGGCGGCGATTAAACGGGAATACCCCCGAGTGAAGGTCGTCGGTGAAATGTGGGATGGGGACGCCTCCCTGGTTTCCTTTTTCCAGGGGGGGAAAGCGCGCTTCGACGGAGTGGACTCCGGGGTAGATGGACTCTTTGACTTCCCTTTGTACTACCCCCTCCGCCGGGCCTTCGCCGAAGGCAAACCTCTTCGGGATCTCGCGGCTGTCCTGGCCCGCGATTACCTTTACACCAATCCCGATATGCTGGTCACCTTCCTCGGACTGCACGATGTGGCCCGATTCATGAACGAACCCGGGGCCAATGTTGAGGGGATGAATCTGGCCTTCACATTTCTCATGACCGCGCGCGGGATTCCCATGATCTACTACGGCGACGAAATCGGAATGCACGGGGGAAACGATCCCGACAACCGTCGCGACTTTCCGGGCGGATGGCCGGGCGACCCGCATAATGCATTCGAGACCGCGGGCCGTACGCCCGACGAGCAGGCGGTCTTTGACCACCTCCGGCGATTGACGCACTTGCGCTCGGAAATCGAGCCTCTGCGGCGCGGAAGGATGGTCAATCTGGCAGGGAGCGAACAAACGTGGGCTTACGCACGAATGACCGAGAAGGCCGCTGCCATTGTGATCTTCAACAATGATGCCAAGCCGGCGACGGTTGAGTTTCCTATTTATCCCACCGGCCTTGCGAACGGAACTGCCCTTGAAGACCGGCTGGGCAGGAATCCCGATGTAAAGGTGGAGGGCGGGATGATGAAATTGAATCTCCCTCCGAGATCAGCGGGTATCTACACAGTCAAGCCCCAATGATGTCTGGGAAATCGGTTGTGGCCACAGAGACATGGTGACAGGGAGGCAGGCAAGCATGATGAATCGAATTCGGCGTTTCTGTCGGGCGAGGATTTTCATCGCCGTACGTGACTGGCCTGTGACACGCTTAAATCCCCAGCAGCGAGAAAGGGAGCACCGAAGATCGCGAAGCTTCCGGCAGGTCGGTCAGACCCTGTCCCTCCTCCTGCTCTTGACCGTCCCGGCGCTGGCCCAGTGGCAGTCCGTTGGAAATTTCAAATCCGTCAAGCGCGAAGCCGACCGCATCACCCTCGACTGCCAGAATGCTGAAGTGCAGATCACCTCTCTGGCCGCGGATTTGATCCGGGTGCGCATGACGCCGGGCCATGTGTTTGGCCGGGACGAGAGCTGGGCGGTTGTGAAAAGTGACTGGCCCCGGGTTCCGATCGAGATTACAGAAGGCCGCGACAGGATTCGCCTCGCCACGGCGGAGATATCAGTCGAAGTGACCAAGGCAGCCTGCCGCATCACCTTTCGCGACAAGAGCGGGACCCTCATCAATCAGGATGATCCCGGGAAAGGCATGGGCTGGGAGGGGAAGGAGGTCCGCGCCTGGAAGGTAATGCCGGCGGATGAGTATTATTATGGTCTGGGCGAAAAGGCCGGGTCGTTGGAACACAACCATCAGGCCTTTGTCAATTGGAACACCGACGCATACGGGTACCGTTGGGGAACGGATCCCATCTATCAAACGATCCCATTCCTGCTCGCCCTTCGCGAGGGGCGAAGCTACGGAATTTTTTTTGACAACACCTACCGTTCCACCTTTGACCTCGGAAAATCGCGGCGTGACCAGTACGCGTTTGGAGCCGAGGGGGGCGAACTCAATTATTACTTTTTTTATGGTCCCCATCCGAAGAAGGTCATCGAAAGATACACCGATCTCATTGGCCGGATGCCGCTGCCGCCGCGATGGGCGCTGGGGTATCAGCAAAGCCGCTATAGCTATGAGCCGGAAAGCCGTGTCCGGGAGATCGTCAATAACTTTCGCCAACGGGGCATTCCTTGCGATGTCATTTACCTGGACATTGATTACATGGACGGCTATCGCATCTTTACGGTCGATCCGAAGAAGTTTCCGCATTTCCGTGAAATGATTTCCGAATTTGCAGACCTTGGCATCAAAGTCGTCACCATCATTGATCCCGGAGTCAAACAGGAGCCGGGCTATTGGGTGTACGACGAAGGGGTGAAAGGAAGCCACTTCGTCACCATGCCCGATGGAAAGTTTTTTGCCGGCAATGTGTGGCCCGGCCAGTGCGTGTTTCCCGATTTCACCCGTGGCGCCACGCGGACGTGGTGGGGAGGGCTTTACAAAGGGCTTGTGGATGCGGGGGTCAAGGGGTTCTGGAATGACATGAATGAGCCGGCGGTTTTTGCCAAGACCGACGATCAGACGGCTCGAACGATGCCCTTGGACGCGGTCCACGATGACAACGGCCAGAACTCCAGCCATCGCAAGTCACACAATGTTTATGGAATGTTGATGGCTCGCGCGACGTTTGAGGGAGTCCAAGCCCTGCGGCCCGACGAAAGGCCGTTCGTGTTGACGCGCGCGTCCTTTGCGGGTGGCCAGCGCTATGCCGCGACGTGGACCGGAGATAACAGCAGCGATTGGGGGCATCTTCATTTGTGGCTTCCCATGACCTTGAACCTGGGATTGTCGGGCCAACCCTTCGCCGGTCCCGATATTGGAGGCTTTGCGGGAAATCCCTCCGCCGAGTTGTACACCCGCTTTATGGAGGCGGGCGCATTCAGTCCGTTTATGCGGGAACACTCAGACAAGGGGACCCGCGACCGGGAGCCATGGTCCTACGGCCCCGAATATGAGGCGATCAATCGCCGCTACATCCAGACCCGTTACCGGCTCATGCCCTACATTTATTCGGCGTTCGAAGAGGCCGCGCGGACCGGCCTGCCGGTGATGCGGCCGCTCTTTCTGGAATTTCCATACGACCCCAAAACCTACCGCATGGACACAGAGTACTTTTTTGGCCCGGACTTGATTGTGGCGCCGGTCCTCAATGAGGGTGAGAGACGCCGTTCGATTTATCTTCCGGCCGGGGACTGGTTCAACTTCTGGACTGGAGAAAAACTGACCGGGCCGGCGGATATCAAGCTGGAAGCCCCCCTCGACCTGTTGCCCGTCTTTGCCCGCGGGGGCGCTATCATCCCGGTCCAGCAGGAATTGCAGTATACCGATGAGGCCCCGATCGATCCGCTGACGCTGGAAATTTTTCCGGACGCCGATTCCAACGGATCGCTCTATGAAGATGATGGATCGAGTTATGAGTATCAACAGGGGAAGACAGCGCGCACCCATTACCATTGCCGGTCCACGACGGAGCAAATCGTTCTCGAGATTGGGAACCGGCAAGGGGGCTATGTGCCGGCCCGGAGGTCCTATCAGCTGAAGTTCAACGCCATGGACGGCGCCCCGAAAAAGATTCAATTGGCCGGACGTGATCTTCCCCGGGTCAGAAACCTCGGGGAGCTTCGCCAGCGGGAGAGCGGCTGGACCTATGACAGCGTGATGAAAACCGTCTGGGTCAAGTTTCCTGATGACCCATCAGCCAGGACCGTGGTCCTGGTGAAGTGATTCCGTGAGTACATTTTCCTTGGGCCTTAGAAGTTTATCCTTTCAAAGTATCCGCACTTGGGTAAATTTCCGGCGACCGAGGGTCCAATCCTCATACCCTTGGCGGTCTTTGCGGTTGATTGTCGCGCACACACTTTTTCGAAATCCCCCGAAAACTGAATTCCCTGATCCAAACCACTAACTCAGGAATGAATTCCTCCCCATGATCTTGACCGGTTCGGTTGATGTCGGTTTAGCGTCTTTGCCGGCGTGGGCCGTTCGCGACGAGGTCCTGGCGCGAAGGCTCATCCAAATGAAGATCAAGGATTATCAGCTGCGCCGCTTTGTTGCAGTGGTTTCACTCCGCCAGTGTCTGTCTTCTGCGGCCAGGGTCTTTGTTTCGTTCATTCTGGCCCAGAAGCTGAGGCTCCAGGAGATGGCTGCGGGAGTCCCCCCTCCCAGGTAGATCGTTGCCTTTTGAAGTGGCGCCGGATGACTCTCAGGGGGGCATGCGGCGCTCCTTCCGAATGCGGATTTTGGATTTCGGAATGCGGGTTTGTGAAAGAAATTTTTACCCTCTTGACATAGGTTTTGGCGTGAACTATATTTTCCGTTTCATTCACTACGAATTTATAAGCTGAGTAAGAGCCATTCTTGAGTAGCATCGCTCGGACCCATACAAGCTCAGGGCTTCAGGTTACACAAAACTATTCACCATTCTTGAATCTCTTATATCAGCCCGATCACCAATCTTCCCGCTTTTAATCCGGTGCTGAGGAATGCTGCCGACAACCGAGAGTCAATGTGTGAAGAGAGTTGTCGGAAGGGATGGGTCGGGGGGTGCCGGTGCGGGTGCGACGGCCCACGGAGGCGTCGCTGAGTGCCTCGATCCGACCACCCCGCAGTGATGAGTTTGTCCCTGAATTGTCTGGCCGCATGCCAGACGGAGTGAAGAGTGCTATGGCAGAATCAACGGACGCGACTGTCCTCGGTCAGAATTCGAAGCCGGAAGTGAAGCCGGCCCCTGGAAAACCCGTCGCTAAGCCGACCAAGGCCGAGGCTGGCGGGGGGGAAGACGAGATCCTCGGAAAGCGGCGCCGCATCATCTGGGCGTGCATCGTCGGCTATCTGGGTGTCAGCTTTTTGATGTTCCTGCGTTTTTTCTTCCCTCGCGCCCTGTTTGAGCCCAGCACCATCTTCAAGGTCGGTTACCCCTCGGACTTCGCCATCGGGGTCGATACCAAGTTCCAGAAAGCCTACCGGATTGCCGTGGTGAAGGAGCCGGAGCGGTTGTTTGTCATCTTTTTGAAATGCACGCATCTCGGCTGTACGCCTGATTGGAAGCCTGCGGAAGATAAATTCAAGTGCCCGTGTCACGGGAGCGGCTACACCAGCGAAGGAGTCAACTTCGAAGGCCCTGCGCCTCGCCCGATGGACCGCGCCCGGGTGGAGCTGGATGCGGAGGGGCAGATCGTGGTGGATACCGGAAAACTGTATTCCTGGTTCAAGGGCCAACCCTCTCAATTCAATGACCCGGGGGCTTTTCTCGCAGTTTGATTTCAGCGCGCGGAAATCCCCATTATGTCTGGGTCTTGAAATCCAATTTCGGTGGAGTGATTGATGGCAGAGGAAAACGGAAACGGCAAAGGTCAAAAGAGACTGACTGCAGTCCTGGAGAAGGTCAAGGGAGATACCAAGGCCCTCCAGGAAAAGGCCGCCGAAGAGATCAAAAGTTACAAGGAATATGACCGGACTCAAGTCTACAAGTCCGTCTTCCGGGTCAAGCATGACGACACGCCCCGCGGCCGCGCCCTGGGGATTCTGACCAACGTTTTTCTCCACCTCCATCCCGCCAAGATCAACCGTGATGCCGTACGTTACAGTTATACCTGGGGAATGGGAGGCATCTCCTTCTACCTTTTCATTGTGCTGACCTTCACCGGGGTGCTGCTGATGTTTTATTATCACCCCACCAAGGGTCAGGCCTTCCGAGACATTCTTTATTTGGAAGCTGATGTTCCCTTCGGAAACCTCTTGCGCAATATGCACCGCTGGGCGGCGCATTTGATGGTGATTACGGTTTGGCTCCACATGTTCCGCGTCTTCCTCACCGGGTCGTACAAGAAACCGCGTGAGTTTAACTGGGTGGTGGGGGTAGTGCTCATGTTGCTCACCCTGCTGCTTTCGTTTACGGGATACCTCTTGCCGGACGACCAATTGGGGTTTTGGGCCGTCACCGTGGGGACGAACATGGCCCGCGCCACTCCCCTTCTCGGAAATGAAGGACCGTTCGGCCCGCAATTGGGCATGAACCCCTTCAATGACGTTCGATTTGCCCTGTTGGGGGGATCGATCGTGGATGCCAACGCGTTGCTGCGGTCCTACATCTGGCATTGCATCGGGATTCCCATCCTCATCTCGATTTTCATGGCCGTGCATTTCTGGCGCGTTCGAAAGGACGGCGGCATCTCCGGACCGGCACCGGTCATGCTGGAGTCCGAGATCAAGGAACTGAAAAGGGGCGCCGTGTCTGCGCCGCTCAAGGCGGGAGGACATTAATGGATTGGCATCAGATCTGGGAGATCGCGTCGACACCGGACAATGTTCCGATTGTGGCGCTCCTGTTTCTCGTTCCTTTTTACACCTGGTATGCCTTCCGCCAGGCGCGCGCCAACGATCGCCTGATCGGGGCATTGGAAACGGACCCCCAGATGGCCAAGACCCATCATCGAAAGACATTCCCTTTCAAACAGGAATGGCCGCGAGAGGTGCACGTCTGGCCCTTTTTGTTGCGCATCGAGTTCTTGGCAGCCATCATTGTGACGGTCATCTTGATGATTTGGTCCATCACCCTGAATGCCCCGTTGGAGGAGCCGGCGAATCCCAACCTCACGATGAACCCGGCCAAGGCCCCGTGGTATTTTCTCGGTTTGCAGGAGATGCTGGTTTACTTTGATCCGTGGATGGCGGGGGTTGTCCTCCCCAGCCTGATCCTGGTGGGGTTGGCGGCAATTCCCTTTATGGACGAAAATCCCCTCGGCGCCGGCTACTACACCCTCAAACAACGCAAGTGGTCCATCGGCGCCTTCTGTTTCGGTTTTTTGGTTCTGTGGCTGACCATGATTTTCATTGGGACGTTTATCCGCGGGCCGGGATGGATGTGGTTCTGGCCGGGACAAACCTGGGACCACAGCCGGGTCGTCTTTGAGGTGAACCGGGACTTGCCGGATCTTTTCTTGATTACAAGCGCCTGGGGAAAGGGAATATTCGGCGCCATTGTAGTGGCCGTCTACTATGGGCTCGCAGGCTGGCTGGTCCACAAGGTCATTACGCTGAACGATTTCAATCGGAAGATTTTCAAACGGATGAGTGTCTTGCAGTACCTGACGTTGCAGTTCTTTCTGATCACCATGTTGCTGCTCCCGTTGAAGATCTTCATCCGTCACGCATTTCGTATCAAATACATATGGATCACACCATGGTTCAATATCTGAATCTGCTCTGCAGCAGCAGCGTGAAGGAGGGTCCGGGTGCCTGAGACACCGACGGCTCCGCTCGAAGAGCAAGATCCGGTTACGAGCAACTCCTACAGCGTCATCTATCTTGTTGCCTCGGTTCTTCTGATCCTGACCCTGTTCTGGGCGCTCTACGACGAAGTGTATGGATTGCGTCCCTGGAAGGGTTATCAAAAGAGATTTGTGTCGCTCTACCTGGCCCATCTGAAGAAGTTGAAGCCCGGGGAGAAGGTGGCCGAAGAAGAGATCAAGAAGACGGAAGGTTACCAGGAACTGGACCGCGCCTATAAAGCCGCTGAATTGGAGGCGGCGCCCCGCGTCAAAGAGATCGACCGTCAAGTGGGGATGATCGATGCCCGGGCGACGGCCTTGACCGACACCTTTCAGACGGCGCGGAGTGAGGTAAGTGCGAAGATTTACGAAATTGAACACACGGCCGCTGGCTCCAAGCCTTCGTTGGAGAAGGACCTCGAGGAGATTAAGAGAGGCCCCTTCAAAATAGAGTTGCCGTTGCTCGATGGTTCGGAAAACAGGGAAAAGGCCAGCTATAAATTTGAAGACCTGGAGAAGGAGTTCGACCGCCTGAAGGGAATGAAGGCCGACCTGCTGGCGCAGCGCCTGGAGACCCTGAAACAAGCGAGTGATCTCCACAAGAAACGGGACCAGTACCTTGAAGACCGCATGATCGGATTGACGGAACAGCAGGTAAATTCCTTGATCTCGAAGATGGAGGATTTCAAGGTCGAAATCAAGCAGATTAATGTGCCCGAATACGGCATTGTGGATCGGTGCGAATCGTGTCACGTGGGGATCCGCGAGCCGCTGGTGCTGGAAGCCAAGGACATGGGTGGGGAGAAGGCCTTCACGTCGCATCCCGATAAGGAACTTCTCAAGATTCACGATCCCGACCGCTTCGGTTGCACCCCCTGCCACAACGGAAACGGGCGCGCCACCGTCAGCGCAGAGCGGGGCCATGGTCAGTATGAGCACTGGTTGTGGCCGATGTATGCCACCAAGAACGCGGACTCCGGATGCGTCCAATGCCATCTCAATGATATTGTCCTCGACCACGCCGACACGCTGAATTACGGCCGGGAGATGTATTGGGAGCGCGGGTGCATGGGTTGCCACCGCTATGAGGGTTACGACAAGGAGCCGGAACAGCTGCTGGCCGTAAACCAAAATCTCCGCTCGCTGGAGGGCCAAAAGAAGGAGGATCAGAAGCAGATCGCCGCCCTGGAAAAGGAATCTGAAGACGCGGCCACCAACGAAGAGGCGCGGCAGCTCCTGGCGAAGTCCCAGGAGATCCCCATGAAGATCAGCCTGCTCGACGCCCAGATGGAACAGCTTGACATGCAATCCAAGAGTCTGCTGCGTGAGCAGAAGAAGATCGGCCCGAACCTCAAGGATGTCCGGCTCAAGTTGAAAAAAGAATGGATTCCCGTTTGGCTGGAGCAGCCGACGGCGTTTCGTCCCACCACTAAGATGCCCAATTTCCGTCTGACACAGGAGCAGCGCGAAGCCATCGCCGCTTTTATCTGGCAGTCGGGAACGGGCACGGCTCCGCCCGCCCAGCCGCCGGGAGATGTGCAAAATGGCAAAGAGCTTTTCGAGACCCGAGGCTGCCTGGCCTGTCATTCGATGGGGGAGGGCAGTGAGAAGACCGGCGGGACCTTTGCGGCCAATCTGAGCCGCGTCGGTGAAAAGGCAAACTACGATTACCTGGTGCGCTGGGTTCACAACCCGCGGGAACGCACCTTGCCTTACTGCCCTTACGAGAAAAAGGACATCACGGCCGCCGATTACGCCAAGCATGGTCTGCCGTACGTCTTTGATCCGGACCACTCCAAGTGCCCCAACGACGGGCATGAGCTCCAGGTGCAACAAACCACCGTCATGCCGAGTTTGCGGCTGTCGTGGAAGGAGGCGCAGGACATTGCTTCTTACCTCGTGACCCAGCGGCATCCCAATGCTTCGTACCCTGCGGCGCCTTTCATGGATGATCCCGGGCTGAAGGTCAAGGGGATGCAATACGTCAAGTTCTATGGGTGCGCCAGCTGCCACGAGATCGCGGGCCTCGAGGAGGAGGGACGCATCGGGACGGAGTTGACGAAAGAGGGCAGCAAGCCGATCGACAACTTTGACTTCGCGCTTCAAACCCGCAAGGCGAGGAACGAAGACTGGTACACCGGGAAGGGCTTCATCGAGCACAAGCTGCAACAACCGGAAGTTTTCGATACCGGGATGGTCAAAGCGCCGCTGGAAAAACTGCGGATGCCTAATCCGCACCTGGATGATCAACAGCGATCGGCCATCACGACATTTCTGATCGGCAGCGTGGATTCCCCGTGGCCCAACGATATCTTCTACAATCCTGCCGGGCAGGCCAAAGACATCCAGGACGGTTGGTGGATTGTCAGAAAGTACAACTGCATGGGCTGTCATCAAGTCCGTCTGGGACAGCGGTCCGTGCTCATGGATCTGCCGCGGTACCAGAACCCGGATTGGCGGGAACAATTGCCTCCGCGGCTGGTGGGCGAAGGGGCACGGGTCACCCCCCAGTGGCTGGAACAATTCCTGGCGAATCCGGCGCTCAATATGACGGACACAGACCGCAACGGCGTCCGGCCTTATCTCAAGGCCCGCATGCCGACCTTTTTCTTTTCACCCGACGAAATCCGGAAACTGGTGCGCTTCTTCATGGCATTGTCAACTCAGGCGGAGCCTTATATTCCGCAGAAGCTCGAGGCCTTGTCCCCTCAGGAAACACAGATGGCGAGAGAACTCTTCACTTCAAAAGCAGCCCCCTGCCTGAAGTGCCATGCCACGGGCGAACCGACACATGACAAGGCCGCCACCGCTCCTAATTTCCTCCTGGCAAAGGACCGATTGAAGCCGAACTGGACCGGGCGATGGATTGCAGATCCAGCGGTGATCAGTCCGGGCACATCCATGCCCTCGAACCTCTTTAAGGTGCAGGAGGGGCGGTACGTCTTTTCAGGACCCCTGCCGGACATTTTCAAGGGGTACGACAAGGACCAGATTGCGTTGCTGGTCCGCTATATGTTCGAATTAACTCCGGAGGAGCAACGACAGCTCTTGTCGCGGCGCTGAAGGGCTTTCCATTGAATGGAAATCAGCGCCGATAAGTCCTTCCGTAGCTGTGAACTAGAAGTTTGGAATAGATTCATTTGGCCCAGTCGAACTAGTGATGATAAGAATTTAACTTTTAACTAAACCTTCAACCACCAAGGGAAAGCCATGACCAAAATCAAAATTGTCTCATTCCTAACCGTCGTTGTCCTGATCCTGACGATGTTTGTTTCGGGTTGCGGCAAGAAGTCTGAACCCACTGAACAAGCCGCCGCCCCCGCGCAGAAAGCGCCAACGGCGATCGACCAAGCCACGGTCGGAAGCATCATCGGCAAGATCGCCTACAGCGGTGCGAAACCCAGTCCAAAAGTGATTCACATGGACACGGAAGCGGCCTGCGTGTCGGCGAATACCGGTCCCGTGTACACCCAGGAACTGGAAGTGAATTCCAACAACACCTTGAAGGACGTGTTTGTGTCGGTGACCGGGGGGCTGGACAATTACGCCTTCGCGGTCCCCACCACGCCCGCCACGCTCGATCAGAGGGGCTGCACTTATCATCCCCACGTTTTGGGGGTGATGGCTGGGCAGGCCCTCCAGGTCCTGAACAGTGACAACACCACGCATAACATCCATCCCATGCCGAAGGAGAATCCGGAGTGGAATACCTCCATGCCGCCTAAGGCACAGCCGCTGGACAAGAAGTTCAATCGGCCCGAGACGATGATTCCAGTGAAGTGTAATGTGCATCCGTGGATGAAGGCCTACATTGGGGTCGTGAAGAATCCTTTCTTCAGCGTGACGGGAGACGACGGAAGTTTTGAGATTAAGGGCTTACCCCCGGGGGACTATACCGTCTCGGCGTGGCAGGAGAAGCTTGGAACTCAGACGATGAAGGTCACGGTCGGGCCGAAAGAAACCAAGACCGTGGATTTTTCATTCAAGGGCGAGTAGGCCGGAGATCAATAGCGGTAAACAGGCGAACCCGCTTCGGCGGGATCGCTCGAGGATGAGACCGTAGCCGTAAACAAAGGGGTGGCATTGAAGAGTGCGTCGAAGCCGGAAGCGGCCAGCCGTCTCGGGGTGGGGCTGCATCGATTTCTTGTCTTTCTGTCGTTGGCAACCTTACTCCTGATTGTGGCAGGAGCCCTGGTGACCAGCAACGATGCCGGGCTCTCCGTCCCAGACTGGCCGACGTCCTTCGGGAGCTTTCGCATGCCCCCCATGGTGGGCGGGGTATTGTACGAACATGGTCACCGCATGATTGCCGCAAGTGTGGGCCTGCTGACCATCATTCTGACGGTCTGGGTGCTGTGGAAGGAGCAACGCCGCTGGATCCGAAGGCTGGGAGTGATTGCGCTGCTGGCGGTGATTGTCCAGGGCGTCTTCGGGGGGATCACGGTGCGTTATTTCCTGCCCCCACCCGTCTCGACGCTTCATGCTTGTTTGGCTCAACTGTTTTTCGCTTTGATTGTCAGTTTGGCTGTTTTCACATCGCCAGGCTGGATCGAGGCCCGGGCGGGGCTCGAGGAACCCGAGGGGTTCTCTTTGCGGGCCCTCTCGGTGGCAACCGTCGGCATGATCCTGCTCCAGTTGTTTCTGGGGGCGGCTTTTCGGCATCACTGGTTTAGCCTCGTTCCGCATATGATCGGGGCCGGCCTGGTTTCCGTGATGGCGGCGTGGACGATCGTCACTGTGTTTCGCCGGCATGGCGAAGAGCGTTTTCTGACGCGTCCTGCCTGGGTGGCTGGCGTGCTGCTTGTGGCGCAACTCGTCTTGGGGCCAAGCGCCTATTTTCTGCTGTCCTCGAGTGCGGAGGCGCCGCAGCCCACCGGGCCGATGGTCGAAGTCACGGTGGCGCATGTCGCCGTGGGAGCTTTAACCTTGGCTGCCCTTCTGGTCTTGACGTTGCGCGTGTTCCGGGTGGTCTTGCCGCAGCGGCGACCGGTTGATGCGGCGGCTTTAGTGCGCAGTACATAACCATGGAGTCGTTCCAGTTCGTTTGAACCCCTTCTCCTCGATAGGTATCGCGTTGGCCTGCACAGGATGCAGGGATGGGAACCGGGAACAACTTGAAGAATTCGGTTTACTCGAATCCTATCGCTGTGGGGTTCGGGATCAAGGACGGCATCCCCTTGGCGCCGGTGTTTCGATTTTTTAGATTTGGATCAATAGATTTCAGGAGAGCTCATTGAGTACACCATCGATTGTTCTCGACAAGAAGCAACCCTTGCGGAGCCCGCTGCTCAAAATGGGCCGGTCCCGCAGCATCCTTCAAACGCTGACGGACTATTCTGAACTCACCAAGCCGAACATTACCTTCCTGGTGGTCCTGAGCAGCGCGGCAGGTTTCTGTCTGGGGACCGCCGGGCCGCTGAACTATCTGCGGCTCTTTCATCTGATGGCGGCCGTCGCGCTCCTTTCGAGCGGCATCGGCGCGCTGAATCAATATATGGAGCGGGACCTGGACGGACGGATGCGCCGGACCGAACAGCGTCCCCTCCCCACCGGGAAGATCTCGCCGTTGCCCGCTTTGTTGTTTGGGATGGGAATCACCGTGGCGGCCGAGGCGTACCTGGCTTTCGTCTTGAATCCACTGTCGGCACTGCTCGGGTTTCTCACGCTTACCACTTACCTTCTGGTTTACACACCCCTGAAGACGCGAACCCCCTGGTGCACCTTTCTGGGTGCGTTTCCCGGGGCGATGCCTCCTCTGGTCGGGTGGGTCGCCATCCGGGGGTCGATTTCCCTGGAGGCATGGGTTCTCTTCGGGATAGTTTTCCTGTGGCAGTTTCCGCACTTCCATTCCATTGCCATGATGTACCGGGAGGATTACGCCCGGGCCGGGATCCGCATGCTTCCCGTGGTCGAACCCGACGGCAAGGCCACGGGAAGGCAAATTGTTGGTTACACGCTGGCGCTGGTTCCGCTCAGCGTGATGCCGGCTTTTCTAAAGATCTCCGGGACGGTTTATCTGGCGGGCGCGATCCTTCTCGGTTTGGGGTTTCTCTACTATGCAATCCGCTGCGCTCAGGATAAGACCAAGGTGCGGGCACGTTTTCTTTTGCAGGCTTCAGTATTCTACCTGCCCCTCTTATTTGGTCTGATGGTGCTGAATCAGATGGGGTAGCGGTCTCGTGCCGCTGGGGAATCGGTGGTCGCGGGTCCGATTGACCGGCGGGCTTTCTTGATCAAGGGGAGGATGTGAACATGGGTTTGGCGATTGCACTGGTGCTTGTGCTGTTATGCGTGGTGAGCGTGATCATGTTTTCGGGGCATTACTGGTGGTTTCCTCCGCTCATCTCCACCTACACGGGCTATGACAAGCAATTCATGCTGACGCTGATTATTGTGGCCGTGGTCTTCATCCTGGCGCAGCTCGCGCTGGGGTACTTTGTGTGGAAATACCGCGACCGCGCGGGCCGGAAGGCTCGCTACGTGGAAGGCAACAACACGATGGAAGTCCTGTGGACCAGTATCACCTTCGTGATTTTCATCGGGCTGGGAATTCTGGGGCAGAGGGTGTGGGCGCAATTCCATTTTGCCGAGGCGCCGGCCAACGCCATGGAAGTCGAAGTGACCGGGCAACAGTTCCAATGGAACATCCGTTACCCCGGACCTGACGGACAATTCGGCCGTACGGAGGCGAAATACGTGGATGAATCCGGGTTGAACTTCGTGGGGGTCGATCCCCATGACCCGGCCGGGAAGGACGACATTACCAGCATCAATCGCCTGGTGATCCCGGTCAATCAGCCGGTCAAGGTCCTGCTCCATTCGAAGGACGTGACGCATAGTTTCTTCGTCCCCTGGCTGCGGATCAAACAGGATGCCGTCCCCGGGATGACCATCGCCATTCATTTCACCGCCACCAAAACCGGTGAGTATGAAATCCCCTGCGCCGAACTGTGTGGCCTGGGACATTACAAAATGCGCGGAATTCTCGATGTAAAGACACCCGACGAATTCCAGCAGTGGTTGAAGAAACAAGCAAGCCAGGAATGAACCTCGATCGGGCAAGGCGGTCCGCTGCGGCGGATCGACCGGGCCGTAGGATTCAGATGGGCAGGGCGAGCAGACTGATCGCCCTGTGGGAGCCAAACAACAGGGAGAAGACTCATGGGAGAACCGACACACGCGGTTCATGTGCATCACGCGCCGAAAGGATTTATCCGGAAGTACATCTTCAGCACCGATCACAAGGTGATCGGAATCCAGTACTTCTTTCTCGCTCTGTTTTCCGTGATCGTGGGGATGTTGCTGTCGGTGCTCTTTCGGCTGCATCTCGCCTGGCCCAACGCCAATTGGGACCTTCTCGGTAAGCTGTTTCCGACCGGCATGGCGGGGGGGTTGATGACCCCCGAGTTTTACCTTTCGCTCGTGACGATGCACGGGACCTTGATGGTCTTCTTCGTCCTGACCACCGCGCCGCAGGGTGGGTTTGGAAATTATTTTCTCCCCATTCAGATTGGGGCCGACGACATGGCCTTCCCGGTCCTCAACATGCTCTCGTTCTGGATCACCTTCGTCGCGCTCGTGGTGATGATGATGGCGTTGTTTGCAACCGGCGGGGCTCCGCTGTCGGGATGGACCGCGTACCCGCCACTCAGTGCGCTCGGTAAGATCTCGGGTCCGGGCGAAGGGCTGGGGCAAACGCTGTGGGTCATCAGTCTCGCCATCTTCTGCGTCGGCTCACTGCTCGGGGCTTTGAACTTCATTACCACTACGCTGAATCTGCGGGCCAAAGGAATGACGTTATTGCGGATGCCCCTGACCGTGTGGGCCTGGTTCACCACGTCGATTCTGGCGCTTTTGGCGTTTCCGGTGCTGCTGGCCGGCGGCATCCTCCTTGTTTTGGATCGGGTGGGGGGAACAAGCTTCTTCATTCCGGCAGGCTTGGTCGTCAACGAGCAGCTCGTCAATCACAGTGGCGGCTCACCTCTCCTCTGGCAGCATCTGTTCTGGTTTTTTGGACACCCCGAGGTCTACATCGCCATTTTGCCCGGGATGGGGGTGGCTTCGCAGTTGCTGTCCACGTTTTCCCGCAAACCGGTGTTCGGGTACAAGGCCATGTTTTCCGCCATGCTTGCCATCGGATTCCTGGGGTTCTTCGTCTGGGGCCACCACATGTTTATCAGCGGCATGAGCCCCTACTCGGCGGTGGCATTCTCGCTGCTGACCCTGGCGATCGGAGTCCCCTCCGCCATCAAGACCTTTAACTGGCTCGGCACCCTCTGGCAGGGCAAGATTCAATTCACCTCGGCGATGTTGTTTGCCATCGGCTTTGTCTCCCTGTTTGTGACAGGCGGCGTGAGCGGGATCTTCCTGGGTCAAACCAGCCTCGACCTCTACCTGCACGATACCTATTTCGTGGTCGGTCACTTCCACATGATCATGGGGGTGGCGGCGCTCTTTGGGATCTTTGGCGCCACTTACTATTGGTTCCCAAAAATGTTTGGACGCATGTTGAACGAACCGCTCGGAAAGATCCACTTCTGGTTCACATTTATCGGGGTCAATGCGATCTTCTTTCCGATGCATATCATGGGAATCGCCGGGCACCCGCGACGCTATTCCGACGCCAGCAATTTCAATTACCTCTCTTCGATGCACCCGTTGCATCAATTTATCACCGTGGCTGCTATCGTCACCGCGGCGGCCCAGATGTTTTTCCTTCTGAATTTCTTTTGGAGCCTGTGGAAAGGAAAGAAGGCGGAGATGAACCCGTGGAATGCCACCACACTGGAGTGGACGGTCCCGTCCCCACCGCCGCATGATAATTTCGGAGGAAAAATCCCGGTGGTCTATCACGGGGCATATGAATATAGCGTCCCGGGGGCGAAACAGGATTTCATCATGCAGGATTCTCCGGAAAAAGTTGTCGGAGCGCCTTAGCCGATGGCCACCTCAGGGCGCGGTCTTTGCCGGTTTGAACTGCGGGAACGCGGGAGATGATTCTTTTAAAGGGCGGACGGACCCCAATGCCGCTTATCTAAGAGATTGAGATGGAGATTGACCCGCTTCCCCGCCGCGGCGGGGGAAATCTTCAATAGCCCAGGGTTGTCCGCCCCGGCGGACTACCCTGGGTAGGGATCGCCCAAAGAGAAGAAGGAACCCTGAAGGGGTTCCTTAAGGAACCTTTAGGAGTTACAAACGTGCCGACAGCAACCTTGCCTGAAGTAGAGTTTCGTCCTCGACGAACCGGGGGCGGCGGCTCCGAGATCATAGGCGGTGGAGGGGATGATTTTCAGCGGCGTGGAAGGCCCCACGTGCCGGCGAACAGCTACCGGCTCGGGCTGTGGTTTGGCCTTGGGGCCATTCTCATGCTGTTTGTCGCATTTACCAGCGCGTACATCTACCGGCAGGGTCTGTCCTTTGATTGGCAGCCGCTCAGCCCGCTGCCGATCTTATGGTTCAATACCGGAGTCCTGGTACTCAGCAGCGCCACTTTTGAATTGGGGCGCCGTGCGCTTAAGCAGGACCTCACCGGCTCCTTCCTGCGCTGGCTGACGGTGACAACGATCTTCGGGATCACGTTTCTGACGGGCCAGTACCTGGCATGGAGACAGCTGGCGGCGAGGGGAATTTTCCTGGGGACTAATCCGCACAGCTCTTTTTTCTATGTGCTGACGGGCACGCATGCCTTGCACCTGCTGGGTGGTGTCCTGGGTCTGGGCTACGTCATGATGGGTGCATGGCGTCAGAAATATACGTCCAGGGAGTGCGCCGCGGTTGACGTCACGGCGGTGTACTGGCATTTCATGGATGGCCTTTGGATTTATCTCTTCCTGTTACTTTTCCTGTGGAGGTAGCGAATGAGTGATGCTGAAGCGAGGGTGGAAGCGCTGGGCGCAGACGCGTGGGGAGGCGGTTCGTTTCCCTACGCGGTCGGGTCGAAAAAATTCGGAATGTGGCTGTTCATCATTTCCGACGCGTTGACCTTCTCAGCGCTATTGATTGCTTACGGGTACGTGCGTTTGGCGGACAAGAATTGGCCGGAGCCCTTTGAATTTTACCCCAGCCTGGTAACTGCCACCGTCATGACCCTGTGTCTGCTTTCGAGCAGTCTGACGATGGTCATGGCCGTGGCCGCCCGGAAGCGGGAGGACCGCGCGGCGAGTGTGAAATGGATTTGGGCGACGATCGCCGGCGGGCTGGCTTTTCTAGTTTTGCACGCCAACGAGTGGCTGAAGCTCATCGGAGAAGGAATGCGCCCGTTCTCCAATCCCTGGGGGTCGCCGCTGTTCGGCGCCTCTTTCTTTACCCTCACCGGACTTCACATGTTCCATGTGCTCACGGGTGTCGGTTTTCTCGGCGTGGTTGCCGTGGCCACCGGACGGGGGAAGTTCACCTCCGAGGACGTTGAGATGAGCGGATTGTACTGGCACTTCGTCGATTTGGTCTGGATGTTTATCTTTCCGCTGGTTTATGTGATGTCGATCCATCATGGATGAGCAGGGAACGATTTAGCGCGGCTGAATTGGGGCCGTTGGATCCCATTCAAGGAGAATCGAGTCTATGAGCCACCCCGCAACTGCGGAACATGCCGAACCCGCTTCAAAGCTGTTCATCTGGGTTTGGATTTGGTTACTGCTGCTGACGGCAGTGGAAGTCGTCCTGGGATACGAGCAGTACCCGGTCAAGCTGATGTTGACGATGCTGATGTCGCTTTCGGTGATCAAAGCGGCCCTGATCATGGCTTACTTCATGCACTTGCGGTTCGAAAAAATGAAGCTGGCCTTGACCCTGGTGCCGGCTCTCGTCGTCATCCTTTGCCTGTTTTCAATCTTCTTCTTCCCCGACAGCCTCCGGCTGATGAATCTCGGCTGGGGGAGATAGATCTTGCGCCTCACCCGGTGCGGTGCCAGAACAAGGGATCGGGCACAAGTTCTCCCTGGAGGTTCGCAGTGAAGCATTTTAGATCGGCAAGAAGATTTCTCGTTGTGATCATCGGATTGTGGCTTTTGCTTTCGGCGGCGGCGCTGTATGGCCAGGGCTGCGCGATGTGCTACACTTCGATGGCCAATTCGACCGAGGCGAAGCGGGCGGAAAAAACGCTGAATGCCGCCATCCTGATCCTGCTGCTCCCGGCGGCAACACTATTTGTCGGGATTTTTCTTGTGGCCTACAAGTATCGCAATGCCTTCAACTCTGATGCCGGATCGGAGACACCGGCTCTTTCCCTTGAGAGCTATCCGTTATTGGCTCCCCCGATTGACCTCTTGCAGTCTGACCGAGAGACCTCCCTCAATGATGACACCACGGTGTGCAAGCGGGTCGCTTAATACGAACGTCGCGATTGGAGTTCCATGGGGTAATTGTGGAATTTTTGCGGTAGGGGCGCATAGTCCGCCGCGGCGGACGCCCCTACGCTGAATCATGCGCGATTTTGTAACATTTTTAATGGTGTTTGTTTTAGTTGCGCAAGCCCTGATTCCGGGCCCCGTTTCCGGATTCCTTCCAGCGTCGTACAATTCCCATGACTGAAAAGCCCGTTGTCGAAGTGAAGAAGCTGACCTGCCGTTATGGGAAGCGTATGGCGCTGAGCGGGGTCACCTTCACGGTTGAACGCGGTGAAATCTTTGGACTGCTTGGACCGAATGGAAGCGGAAAGACGACCTTGTTCAGATTTCTTTCGACGCTCATCCCGGTCGCTGAACCCGGGGTAGTCCGGCTTTTCGATCGGGATTTGGCTGGATGTGCAAAGGCTGTGCGTCCCCTCCTGGGGGTGGTCTTCCAATCCAACAGTCTCGATTTGGAATTGACCGTCGCCGAAAATCTTCGTCATCAAGGGTTCTTGTACGGGCTGCATGGAGGACTTTTGAACGGGCGAATTGCGGAGCTGCTGCAACAGTTCGGAGTGAATGACCGGAGCGGGGAACTGGCGGGAAAGCTTTCAGGAGGGCTTCGTCGCCGCGTGGAGATTGCCAAGGCCCTTCTGCACCGTCCGGGCTTGCTGCTGCTCGACGAGCCGAGCGCCGGGCTTGATCCGTCGGCCCGGGCTGAGTTGTGGCGGTATTTGCTCCAGTTGCGGGACCAGAATCAGACAACGATCATTGTGACCACGCATATTCTCGAAGAGGCCGAGTATTGCAATCGCTTGGGAATCTTGGATGAAGGCGCGTTGGTGACTATCGGTTCCCCCGGGGCCCTGAAAGCATCGATCCAGGGTGACGTGGTCACCGTGTCCAGCGGGAATGCGGAACGATTGCGAGCCTTGATCGTCGAACAGTTTGGGGGCGAACCCCGCGTCTTCGGGACAACCTTGCGCCTTGAACGCCCTAATGGACACGAGTTCATCCCACAACTCGTGAAGGCCTTTCCTGACCTCATTGATTCGATATCCCTGGGACATCCCACGTTAGAAGACGTTTTCATTTCCCGAACAGGTCATCATTTCCGGGATGAGATATGAATAATTTGTTGGTGCATACACCGCTGAGACGCAGAGGGTTCTAGGCGGGGACGGCGGTCTCCGCGCCTTGGCGGTGGACAAAGTGATTCGAAATTATGAGAGGCGATCATGGGGAAAAAATCAATAGAACCTCGGAAGGCACCGCTCAAAGCCTTGGTGGTTCGCCCCCTGACTCCAAGTCGCTGGAAGGATCTTGAGTTGCTCTTCGGGCAGCGTGGGGCGTGCGGCGGGTGCTGGTGCATGTGGTGGCGGCTGAAACGATCACAATTCGTCGCCCAAAAGGGGGAAGGGAATCGGCGGGCCTTCAGGCGAATCGTGGAATTGGGTGAAATCCCCGGTCTTCTGGCTTATCTCGACAATGAACCCATCGGCTGGTGCGCCCTTTCGCCTCGCGAGAAACTTCCGGTTCTGGAGCGCTCGCGCATCCTCCAGCCTGTGGATGATCAACCCGCGTGGTCGGTGGTCTGCTTTTTTGTATCCAAACCTTTCCGACGACAGGGGATTACGACCGAATTGCTGAAGGCTGCCGTGGACTATGCCCGGAAGCGCGGGGCCAGAATTGTCGAAGGATATCCAGTGGAGACCCGAAAAGGGCGCCTTCCGGATCCCTTCGTTTATACAGGGCTGCCCTCGGCATTTAAGAAAGCCGGGTTTGTCGAGGCCCTGCGGCGGTCACCAACCCGTCCCATCATGCGATACGTGATCGACAAAGGTTGAGATCGGCTGATAAAGCCGATCCCCCCGCTCATCACCCCCGGGTGGGAGCGCCCATCCCGCACATTTTGAAACCATTTCGTACGAATTCTACGATCCCTCGTCATTGCTGGACTCGCCACATTAATCTGCCTTTACGCGGTATTCCAGACTGCTTTTCCGGAACCGGTTGGAACAAGGCATTTTATTTCGATGGGTATTTTGTTGTAGAATACGGGCTTGTCCGGGAATGTGGTTTTATCTAATGCATTCCCTGGGGTGGCTGGACTCCATAGCCTGCAGATCCACGAGCTCATTAATTCTCTGGGCCTCACACATCCCGAACGGTCCTCAAGGCCCCCTTGCGTGCGGGCGGGCGAGGACCCGGCATTCCATTGAACACTAATTTCCGGTTGTAGTATGGATATCGAGGAGAAGTAGCGTGTCGATACCGATGCGAGGTTATGGCGACCTTCTGAGGAATCGCGGATTCACTTCGCTGCTGGCGGCGCAGGCCCTGGGCGTTTTCAATGACAGCGCCTTCAAGACCACGCTGACCCTCTACATCATCTCGAAAACCATCTCGACGACGCGGGTGAGTTTGATTCTCACCACGTGCGGAATTCTCTTCGTCCTGCCGTATCTCCTTTTTTCTTCTTATGCGGGGCAGTTATCAGATCTGTGGAGCAAGCGCCGCATGATCATCACCATGAAGCTGAGCGAAACGGCGGTGATGATCTTTGGAACGCTGGCGATGTTTTCCGGAAACATCCTGGCCATGTTCATGATGCTGTTTCTCATGGGGACGGTCAGTGCCTTTGTTTCCCCGGCGCGCGAGGGCATCCTGCCGGAAATGCTGCCGGATGAAAGTCTGTCCCGTGCCAACGGCCTCCTCCAGCTCACCATTTACTCGATGTTATTTGTGGGGCCACTGACCGCCGGGGTCCTGCTGCCATTCTTCCCGGAGCGGCCCTACATCACGGCGGCTTTCCTGGTGGGCGTAGCGCTGGCCGGATTTGCCTTCAGTTTGCGAATAGACCGTGTTCCCCCGAGCGGCTACCGGGAGAGATTTCGGTGGAACATCGCGGGCGAGTTCTGGCGCGCCTTGACTGAAATCCGATCGACACGGGCTTTGCTTCTGACGGTCCTGGGAATCGCTTATTTCTGGTTGTTAGGCGCCGCCTACACGCTCGGCGTGATGATCTACGGCCGGGGTCAGCTGCACCTGGGAAACCACTCGCTCAGTGTCCTGAATGGATGCATTTGCCTGAGCATTGGCGCCGGCGCCATCCTGGCCGGAATTCTTTCCAAGGATAAAGTAGAGCAGGGACTCGTCCCGATCGGTTCCATCGGCATGGCCATTTTCGGGCTCGATTTGTTTGTAGCCCGGCACTCTTATTGGCACACCCTGGTGGGCGTATGTCTGTTAGGAGTGTTCGGAGGGGTCTACCTGGTCCCGCTCAAGGCGTTTCTCCAACAGCGTGCCGGCGCGCAGTCCAAGGGTCGTGCCATTGCCGCTTCGTATGTTCTGGCTTACGCCGGGGTCTTCCTCGGGTGGGCCATGTTGGGGCTGCTTTCAGGTCCTTTGAAGCTTGGGCCCAACCAGGTCATGCTCGTGATGGCTGCGGCCTCCGTCGGGGTCACGGTCTATGTATTGACGCTGCTCCCGGATTTCATGATCCGGCTGGTCCTGTGGCTGCTCACCAACACCCTGTATCGAATCCAGGTTCGCGGCGCTGAGAACCTGCCGAAGCGCGGGCCCGCCGTCCTCGTCTGCAACCATATCTCTTTCGTCGATCCTTACTTAATTGCGGCCTGTACTCAGCGTTTCATTCGATTCATGATTTACCGGCGCTTTTACAATATTCCGGGCATCCACTGGTTCACGAAACTGATGGGCGCCATTCCCATTTCGGAGAAGGATCCGCCCCGGCTGATGGTGAAGTCCCTCCAAGAGGCGCAGCAGCGACTGCGGCAGGGCCGTCTCGTTTGTCTGTTTGCCGAGGGGGCGACGACGCGCACCGGGAATTTGCTGCGCTTCCGCCGCGGGTTTGAGCACATCATGCACGGGATGTCCGTGCCCATCATCCCAATCCACATCGACCGCGTGTGGGGCAGCCCGTTCAGCTACGACCGGGGTCGCATCTTCTTCAGGATGCCGAAGCGTTTTCCTTATCCGGTGACGGTCAGTTTTGGGGCCCCCCTTCCTCCCGAGTCCAAGGTGTTTGAGGTGCGCCAGGCGGTCATGGGGTTGAGCGCCGAGGCCTTCGCTCAACGAGCGGCCACGCAGCGTCCGTTGCAGGAGCTATTGATCGACTCCGCCCGCCGTCACTGGCGCCGTTTTGCCATGGCGGATTCCTTCGGACGGGAAATCAATTTCGGGAAGGTCCTGGTGGGGGCGATGGTTTTTCGCCGGGTGATCCGCGAACGGTGTCCGGATGAAAAAATGATTGGGGTCCTGCTTCCGCCCTCGGTGCCGACCGCATTATTGAACCTGGGCATCAGTCTGGAAGGCCGGATCCCGGTGAACTTGAATTATACGAGCTCCCAAGACTCGATTTC
The DNA here is from genome assembly GCA_020073085.1 of Terriglobia bacterium. Classification (NCBI taxonomy): domain Bacteria; kingdom Pseudomonadati; phylum Acidobacteriota; class Terriglobia; species Terriglobia bacterium. The sequence continues at coordinate 108,170 of JAIQFV010000006.1, forward strand.
CGTCGCCATTGAGCGCTGCCACATCAAAACCATTTTCACCTCCGAGAAACTGCTGGAGCGCTTCAACATGGAAAAGCGCCCCGGCATGGTGATGCTGGAAGAGGTTGCCGAAACGATCACTAAGGGAACCAAGCTGCTTCACCTGATAGCAGCGCGCCTCCTGCCCCGCTTCGTGTTGCACCGGTGGCTGGTACCGAAGGATGTGAAACTGGATTCCCTGGCCACCGTGATCTTCTCGAGCGGCAGCACCGGCAGGCCTAAAGGGGTCATGCTCAGCCATCGCAACATTGTGGCCAACCTCGAGGGCATCCAACAGGCCATCAGCGTGGATGGGCGGGACCGACTGCTGGGCATTCTTCCGTTCTTCCATGTGTTCGGCTATACCGTCTCTTTGTGGCTGCCGGCACTCTCGGGCTTTGGGGTGATCTACCATGCCAATCCGTTGGAGGCGAAGACCATTGGTGAATTGTGCAAGAAGTACGGCGTTACGATCATGATCGCGACACCGACCTTTTGTTGGGAATACGTGCGACGATGCCCTTCTGATGTGTTCAAGACCATGCGACTGGCCATTGTGGGCGCCGAAAAAATGAAGCCCGAACTCGCCCGGGCGTTCAAGGAGAAATTCGGCGTGGAGCTGTACGAAGGATACGGATGCACCGAGCTTTCGCCCGTCGTGGCCGTGGGGACTGCCGGTTACACGAGTCGCGAGGAACGGCAGATCGGCTACAAGCCGGGGACGATCGGACATCCCATCCCCGGGGTTGCTGTGCGCATCGTGAATCCGGAGACGCTGGAAGATCTGGGCCCGGGCGTCGAAGGTATGCTGATGGTGAAGAGCCCCAGCGTGATGCTGGGATATCTTGACGACCCGGAACTGACGCGTGAGGTGATTCGCGAGGATGGGTGGTACATTACCGGTGACATTGCCCGTATGGATTACGACGGATTTGTGACCATCACGGATCGTCTCTCCCGGTTTTCAAAAATCGGGGGCGAAATGGTCCCGCACATTCAAGTCGAAGATGCCCTTCAGAAAGCCTTGGGGACTCATGAGCCCAAGGTCGCTGTCACCTCTGTCCCCGATGAGTACAAGGGCGAAAAACTGGTGGTTCTTCACACCGACATCGAAATGCCGGTTGAGGAGCTGCTGAAACGACTGCGTGATCAGAATCTGCCACGATTGTGGGCCCCCCGGCGTGAGAATTTTTTCCGCGTCGAAGCCCTCCCCGTGCTCGGTAGCGGGAAGCTCGATCTGCACCACCTCAGGGAATTGGCCAGGAAACTCTCCCTCCCCATCACAACCCCTCAAAGTTAGCGATTGGCATTTTCAAAGGGAATTTGGACGCCGGCAAACACGGACGGCACGGAGCAGCAATCGCCAAGATCCGTTTCAGGCATCACCTTGCCGGTGCGTTCCATCTTCGGGAGGCTGTTGACGGCGCGGCGTCCACAGGGCGGGTTGAAAAACGAGCTGATCGCTGACGATGAAATTGAGGATCGAACAGGAGGCAATGGAGATCATGTTGCCGATGAGGTAGGGAAGGTGAACCCATCCCACGAACACCCGCATGAAGAGCAGGTTTCCGAGAATCGATATGGCGCCGGTCGTGAAGTTGAAACGGAGAAGCCTCGAAAAAACGGCGCCGCGGCTCAATCGGGTCCGCTCCACCCACGTCCAGCGCTCATGCCAGATGAAGTTATGCAGGACAGCGGTCTCCACCGCGAGCGCCGTCGCCACGAGGTAATTCAGTTTCAGACCGCTATCAAAAATGACGAGCGCCACCAGTTGCACGACGATGCCCATGGCGCCGACGGCATTGAATTTCAACCAATGGCGTACCGTCCCACGCCATCCCCCCACCCCGTTTTCCGGCGTCACCGGAGCGGCTCCGCACGGTAGAGTGTTCGGGTGTTCCGAATGACCCCCGCAATCATCATGACCACGATTCCGAAGATACCCACGACCCCTCCCACATCGAACAAGGGATAGCGCCGGCCCAGGACGGTGGCCATGGGGTGATACAACAAAACGACATTGCCAATGGCCAGAAGAATTCTGAGCTCGGTGGGACCAAATTTCCAGTGGGAGAGATGAAATACCCCGACCGTATAGGCGGCGAGGTACACCTCGATTGAAATCCCGTAGAATGCAATCAACAGCCCCATGGCGACCTTCCAATGCATGTAACCTGAAAGGGCGAGTCCGGTCAGCAGGAAAAACGCCCCGAAGGTGTCAACGACATGGTCGACGTAAAACCCGTAACGGGGACGTTGCTGGTTTCGGACACGCGCCAGGGTGCCATCCAGACTGTCCCCGAACCAGTTGACGGCGAGCCAGAAGATCGCCAGCAGCAACGCGTAACGGTTCCATCGCGCCAGCCAGTAGGAAATTCCCGTCAATAACATTCCAAGGGAGCCCAGGACCGTCAGGTGGTCGGAGTTGACCCATCGCGGCATGCGGTGGGCCATCCAGACGAGGCATTTCTTTTCCAGGGCGGCGACAAAACTGAGTTGGGCCCGGGTCGCATCGCTGAAAGCGGGTTTTTCTTTGTCCACGATCGGAAGGTCCTTTTGAATCCGAGGTAGGAGTGATATTCGAAACGACCTTATTCGAGTTGCAGGGAGAAATCAAGAAGAGAAGCAGGAAACCTCCTTACCCCTTCGCCGGTCCTCTAGTTTCTGAGAAATCTGTTTTTCACCAGGAATTCCATCAGGGCCGCATTGAAACGCTCCGGCGCTTCGAGCATGATGAAGTGTCCGACCCCATCCCACGCCTGATAATCCAAGTTGGGAATAAGCGATCGCATGAAGTGTTCGTTGTCTGGAGGGATGTAAGACGATTTGGAATAGATCCCCAAAACCGGAACGGAGATCGAATCCTGCCGCCAGATTTTGGGATCGGCCATCTGCTCTTGAGAGCTGACCAGCACGTTTTGCGGTGTGGTCAGTATCTTCGTCATGATTTCCTCGCGAAGCGAGGCGGGGGTCTGGGGCGTGAACAGAATCTCGAACGTCTGCCGCACGTGTTCCTTGTAGTTGGGGCCGCGCATGGGAGCCACCATCTTTTCCAGAAATTCCTTGGGATCGAATGGCCGAAGCGGCATATCCACAATGACCAGCGCCTTCGTCATCTTCGGGTACATTCGATAAAACTCCCGCGCCACCAGTCCTCCCATGCTGTTTCCCACGAGGATGGCTCGCCGCACGCCCGCGTCACGAAGCACCGCTCGAACCGAACTCGCGAATAAATTCTGGGTGTAGGCGATGAGCGGTTTGTCGCTCCGGCCGTGACCGGGAAGGTCGATCAGAATGACCCGCGTCTTCCCTTCAAAGGCCGGCACCTGGAAGCGCCAGAAACTTACATTGCCACCCCAGGGATGGATGAAGACCAGTGCTTCGCGCCCCGTACCATAACTCTCGTAATGCACGGCGATGCCCGCGAAAGTTGCGAAATGCGAGGCTTCATCGGTTATTGAATCCTTTGAGTTCTCTTTCGCCTTGGGTGCTTCATTCTGGACGCCCATGTTCTGGTCGGCCCGGACCACTCCCCCGGCCGAGATCATCAGGAGCAGGAGACCGCACAGTATATGACGGCCGAACAGGCCAAACGCACGACTGCTCATCCCTTGGAGTTTGTACATTGGCAAACCTCGAACCGTTTCATTCCACTTGCTGCAGATTCAGCGCAATTCTCACCCCGTTGACCAGCACGATACTCTGGTCGATCAATTCCTGATTGGTAATTTCCGCGTTCACAAATCGTCGAAGGGCCCTGAGCGGAGCCACAAACTCCGCAGCCTCGGACGAATGCACCGTCTTGGAGGTGAGGTCATTGAGAACCGTCACATCGAGGCCTGCAAAGTCAGCGTCCTCCGGGATCTTGTCGAGGATGGGTTTGAGTTGGGGGGCCAGGAACAAATCAAAACTCCGCGCCGCGCGCTTATAGATAGAGGTGCCCTCCATGTCGAAACTGGCGGGATTGCGAAGGGTCAGCTGAAGGAAGATCTTCTTTTGGAACACCACAAAAGAAGGCGGCGCGTATTCGACAAAATGAAATTTCGCCAGCCCATCCTTCGCCATCGCGTCGATCTGAGATTGGAATTTGGTCTGAAGTGCATCCACATCGGCCTGGGTTGGCGTTGCAGTGGAGGCGGGAACTGGATCAGTTCGCCCTCCCCCGGCCGGGCTTCCCAGGGTCAGTGTCCGGTAAACCCCTGCCTCGTCCCCGGTCTTGTCGCTCCCGCGAGAATCCTTGGAAGGAGCAATGAGCCCTTGGGCGGAAGCGAGAAGGGAGGGATTGACGGTGGTGTGATCACGAGTTTCCAGGTCAATCGAATCTCTCTGCCCCAGGGCGAGCACAAATTCCTTCCCATTGAGGTAAGTCTCAGACCGGGCCAGCGCCTCTTGCTTCAAGGTGCTCTCCTTGAGGACGGAGTAGCCAAGCGCGTCGGACCTCTCCATGACCAGAACAAAATTCTCCCTGCCCTCATACTCATATCCTTGGGCCCGTCGGCGGACATGGTAGGAGATCTCAAAACCAAAATGGTTGAACCCGTCCTGATTGGAAAAATAGGTTGGGAGGACTTGAAGAATGGGGGAGATGATTTCATCGAACACCCGATTCGCACGCTGGTTTGAGGTGAGGAGGTCGGCGCTGTAGGACGCGTTGTAGTTTCCAGTGACCTTCAATACGGCCCGGCCGTGAAAATTTACAAATTCCAACCCACGCTGGTCTGCCCCGACCTGCTCTTTGGGATCAAGTCCGGCATAGCGGTTCAGGGAGAATTCAAAGGGGAATTGAATCCTTCCGACGGCTCGTTTCATTTCGAGAAGTGACTTCATGTAAGTCTTCTCGAGAGCCTTGAGCTGAGGGTCCTTGATCTCTTCGGGACTCACCTGGCCATAAATGAACTGAGGGATAAACAAGAGGCACACCAGCACCCACATTGGACAAAGGTACTTCTGCCCGATTGACCCCGCAGTTCTTTTTGATTGCCCCCAAAATCCCCTCATCTTCTCCTCACTTGGTTGAACCTTCCTCCTTGGAGGTTTGTTTGACTGAGTACTGGGAGGCCGGCCGGGCCGGAGGATGATAAGGAGGCTGCGCCACTGCGCGGATGTAGGCGATGACGCCGTGAATTTCCTCTTGTGAGAGCGTTCGCCCCCAGGGGGGCATCATGGCGGATCTTCCCATGGCACTGCCCCCCAGCGTGATGATGTTCCGGAGGAATTCATCACTCAAGGGGTTCAGGATGGAGCCATCATTGATAAGTGAAGGGGTCGGGCTCACATTCGAGCGGTTTGAGGGGCCTGCCGGTGTCGTCTCGGCATGGCACCAGACGCATCTTTCATAGAATACACGTTTGCCCTGGGACTGTTCGAAACTCAGCGGGATGAGGTGATCCGGGTTTGTCCAGTCTCGCTCCACATCGTAAGCATTGATCGTGGGGTCAGTCGGGGAAGCGGAATTCTTTCCCCGGCAGGAACACTGGATCGCAAGAGCCGCAATGGCAAGTAGAACCAGCATCCCTTTCCACTTCATCGGCTGCCTCCGGGCGCGCCGCCTGTTCCGCGAGGGCCTTTAGTTTGGGGATTCTGCCTGAGGGTTGTCAAGTAGGCCGTCAGCGCCGTTATTTCCTCATCCGTGAAATCACGCCGGGGTTCGATAGCATCGGGAACAAGGGCCTGGGGATTTTTCAACCACGCGCTGATCCAGGCGGCATTCATCCAGTTCCCCACATTGTTGAGATTCGGTCCTACATATCCCCCGGACGCTCCGATGGTATGGCAAGATTGACATTGATATTTCACTTCATACAGCTGTTTGCCCAGATTTACCTTCTCGGGGGTAAATTCCTTGGAATTCACGCCGTCCGGATTCACTGAGGGGCTCTGGGTAACCATTCCGAGATAATCTGCCAGGATCGCAGCCTCTTCCTCAGTCATGCCGAACTGGGGCATCCGGAAGGTGAGCGCGGGGCGTAAGGTTTGCGGATTTTTCAGGAAAGCGATGAGCCAGGGTCGCTGCGCGCGGCTGCCTTCAAACGTAAGATCCGGCGCCAGGGTGCCGCCGAATCCGTTGAAGCGATGGCACACATAGCATTTGTAGCGTTCGTAGACCTCGCCGAATTTTCCGGCCGGGCGGAACTTTGCTTGGGGAGTCGGCACCACCAACTGGGCATATGCGGCCGTGGCCGGCTGGCCCGTCATGCTCAGCAACGCTGAGGTCAGGGCCTCCAGATCCTCGGGCTTGAGATGATATTGGGGCATGCGCGCCGCTGGATTTACAGAAACGGGATCGGCAATCTTTGTCCGGATATAGGCAACAAGCGTGTGGGGAATCTTTGCCTCGCCAAACAGCAATTGCGAAACCGTCTTGCTGCCCAGTTGGGAGAGGTCCGGACCGAAATCGGATTGCGGCTTCACCCCCTTGATGACGTGGCAACTGGCACAACCCTTTTCCACGAAAATCCGTTGTCCCAATTGAATCTCATCGGGGCGGGGGGGACCCAGTGACGGAAGGTTGCTCAACAGGTCCGGATCGGTCAGGTTCGATTGAATGTACCGGGTGACTTTGAAGAGATCTTCGTCGGTCCACTGGTATCGCGGCATCAGCGCATGAGGCAAGTATCCGCCCGGATTCCGCAGCCAGGCGGCCAGCCAGTCGCCGTTGACCTTGCTCCCGACCTTGGAGAGCTCGGGTCCAATGTCTCCGCCGATGAGTTTGGTCTCTCCGGCGCGCGTGACCGCCAGGGAGTGGCAGGTAACACAGAACATCTGACGGAAGCGCACTTCTCCCTGTTGCACGAGGTCGGGCTTCTTTTCCCAGGCCGCGATGACACGGGCATCAAATTTGTAGGGCTCGAGGGCCCGGCTCTTGAGCGAACTGAGATAACCCGAGAGGGCCCTGAGTTCCTGCTCGTTCAGCCGGAATTGGGGCATTCGGGGTTCTTCCTCATTTTCGTAGCCATTCACGACCACGTTGCCGTTGCTGTCCGTAATGGTGCGCGGTTCCTTGAGCCACTTGTAAATCCACTCCCGGCTGACCTTGTTGCCCACGTCGGTCAAGTCGGGGCCGATCATCGGCGGGCGCTCAATTCCTTGCAGACGATGACACCCCACGCAGTTGAGGTCCTCCAGGAGTTCGCGACCTCGATTAAGCTTTGGCGTGTCTGCAAGCTCGCCCCGATGGCAAACCCCGCATGAGGCCTGGATATAAGCCACGGGCAGAAGGGGTTGTTCCCACGCCAGGGTGGTTTGATGAGCTTCCTTCATTTCAGTGGCGAGGCCCTGCCCGCGATGACACACGACGCATCCCCACTCCTTCGCCCGGTGCGGGATCGTCGGATGACCCCGGAAAGGTTCGGGCACTGAGCTATCGACCAGGCTGGGTTGCGTGATGCCGAGGTGGCAAGTGGAGCAACGGTCCACTACATTCAGGTTTGGAATCCAGATCTGGTCGATCCCGGAATGAAAATCAGCCAGAAGCCTCTTCGTATCCGGACGAGTCTGGGCGAAGCGCACAAACTCCTTCTTGTATCGCTTCCATTGCTGGAGCAGATCCTTCAGGGGAGAGATGGCCAGGACCAGCAAAAAGACCACGCTTGTAATCGCAAACGCCAAACGAAGGCCCTTTGACGGTCTTCCCATTTCTTCGTAATTCATGCTATCTCCATGGCCAGACCCACGACCAACCGGGCCCACGGAAGAAGGTGCCGACCATAGTCAGGATGATGGCGACCGTGATGAACCAGGTCATCACCCACCAGGAAAGCGGCCGAGAACTTAAGAACTCCAGGAAGCGTCCACGTCCTGTCGCAGGAACGTAGGCGGTTAGAACAAGAGCGGAGATGACCACCGTCGGGATGATGACAGTCCACGCATGGTAAATCCCAAAAAAAACAAGCAGGACGACGACGCTGGCCAGGAGCAGGTTAAGGCGCTTTCGAGGGTGATTCGCCCAAAGCGGCTCACCCTGGATATTGACATTGAAATAAGGGATCACCACGAGAGCAACAACCACCAGTCCCGGGATGAGGACGCCGGCGACGATGGGGGGAAAGTAATGCAGCAACTCCTGCAATCCCAGGAAGTACCAGGGGGCCTTGGCGGGGTTCGGAGTCAACAGGGGGTTTGCCAGTTGCTCGAGGGGGGCATCCCAGAGAAGCGCGATCACCACCAGGACGATCGTCAGGATTTCGAAGGCAATCGCTTCTCGCAGGATGAGCTGGGGATACGACATCAGCTGCCGTCCGACCTCACCCTTCACCTTGGCCGAAGTTTTCTTCGTGATGAAGACAATACGGCGCGGTTCCTTCTGGGCGTCGGAACCAAAGCCGGCTTCGTATTTATTCTTCTCGCTCATGGTCCTCTTTTACGGTCAGGCCGCCATCCTTTTGAACCCGCCAGAGATGGATGGCAATCAACATCACGGCGGCGAGGGGCAGGATCACCACGTGAAGCACATAGAAACGCAAAAGGGCGTTCTCGCCAATTTGATGACCTCCGAGCAACAGGAAACGTATCGGCTGTCCCAAGAAGGGCACATAAGAAATGATGTTAGTCCCCACGGTAATGGCCCAGAAAGCCAACTGATCCCACGGCAACAGGTACCCGGTGTAGCTTAGAAAGAGAGTGATCAAGAGGAGCCCCACACCCACCACCCAGTTGAATTGGTGGGGTGGCTTATAACCGCCGCGGTAGAAAACATGGAACATGTGCCAGAAAACAGCAATTACCATCGCCTCGGCACCGAACCGGTGGAGATTGCGCAGGAACACGCCGTTGGAGACGACAAAACGGAGATCTTTCATGTCGCGATACGCCAGGGGCACGGCCGGATGGTAATAGAGCATCAACAGGATTCCGGTGACGGAGAGGAGCAGGAACAGAAAGAACGAAAAGGATCCAAGGTAGTAGGTCGCTCGGACACGCATGGACTTGTCGCGGACTTTAACCGGCAGGATATGCAGGAAGAGGCTGCCGAAGACGGCCAGGCTGCGGGTGCGATTCGTGCGGGCCGGGCCGCGTCGGAAAATAGATTTCCAGACACGAGTGCTCCTCAACTGATCGAGTGCGCGCTGCGCCGAAATCGTGATCATCGGTTTCCTCAGGCTTTCAAAACCTGCGTCTGCTGGACCGTCTCCAGCGTGTCCACGAGCAGATCGCCATCGGGAGTCAATCGGATGGCGAAATGGTTCAGGGGGCGAGGCGCGGGTCCTGCCTCGACCGACCCGTCGCGTTTGAATTTACTCCCGTGACAGGGGCAGGCGATCATATTGAGTTCCGGTTTCCACTGCGTGATGCAGCCGAGGTGAGTGCAAACAGCTGACTCCGCGTAAAAGCCCTCCGGCGTTCTGACGATATACACTTGTTGGTCGGGCAGATAGGTGACTGAATTCACCAGATAGTCATCCGGCGGACCGATTCGAAAGCTCGTGGGAGGTTCAAACAAAACGTTGGGGGACAGGTACCGTGTGGTCACCACGATCGATCCGATCCCTGCGACCCCCAGCGCCATTGCCGTAATTTCACTGAGAAAATTACGCCGGGTGGGCCCGGATACTTCTTCCGGCGGGTTCGGGACCTGCGCTCCGGTTGAATCCTTGGATTGGGTCACGGCTGGGACACCTCAAGTTCGATGATATCGGGATCGTGCTCGAACACCTCAAAGGCTTCCATGGTGATGGTCTGAACAGGGCACCGTTCCGCACACAGACCGCACCGGATACAAATGGTTTCATCTTTCATCATCATGGAGCCTTCGGAAGCCGGGAGATCCGTAGCGTTCAAATGCTGCAAGGTTCCTTCAAGTGACGGGGCTTCGGCGATGAGTCGTGCCTGGGTCTCGCCTGAAACTGCCAACTGGCTGAGCGGAACAAGCGTCAGGCAGTTCTCAGGGCACACATCCACGCAGCCGCCGCACAGAATGCACTCGGTTCCCTTTACTTCATTCCCTTCAAAGATGGTGTTGATCCAGCACTGGAGGCATCGCGACGCCTCCTGCTTCGCTTGCTCTTCGGTATAACCGCTCTCGACTTCCGTGATGCCCGTTCTCCGCTCCAGGGGGATCGTGGGGACGGGTAGACGGGAATACTCATCGTAGTTGCCGGCCATCTGGTGATGGTCGAGCACGGTGATTTGCACATACTTGGGTTTGGGCTTCCACTTCTCACCCTGCAGGTATCGGTCGATCTGTTCCGCGGCTTTCTTGCCGTCGGCGACGGCGCTGATAATCAAGCGTGGGCCGAAAGCGATGTCTCCGGCGGTAAAGATCCCCGGGGCGGTGGTCATCAGCGTCTCGGGATCAAACTTGATCGTCCCCTGGCGTGTCGTCTCGATCCTGTCCTCGGGGCGGAGAAAGGAAAGGTCCGAGGCCTGTCCGATGGCAAGGATGACGGTGTCACAGGAAATGATGCTTTCGGTTCCTTCCTCGAAAGTCGGGCTAAAACGATGCTGGGAGTCGAAGACCGAAGTGCAGTGGACCGTCTCAAGGCCGGTCACCTTGCCGTTCTGGCCCGTAAATCGCTTGGGCCCACGCGAAGGATGAATGGTCAGCCCCTCGCGCTCGGCCTCCTCGATCTCCTCTTCGAAGGCCGGCATCTCCTTGCGGGATTCAAGGCACACCATGTGGACCTCGAGGGCGCCCAGACGCAAAGCCGTCCGGGTAACGTCGGTCAACTCTTTCATGGCGACCTGCATCTCGCTGTCGCTCAAGCTGTCGGGCAGGAGTGATGACGTGAGGGTCTCCAGGGTTTGCTGCTGTTGCTGGCGCAGGGCAGACCGGGCGACATCGATGGCAACGTTGCCGCCCCCGATCACCGCCACCCGTTTGCCGATCGAAAACCGGTACCCGAGGTTGACATTCAGGAGGAAATCGACGCCTTTGATAACACCGTCCAGCTCGTGACCGGGGATCGGCAAGTCCCGGCTGCGATGCAGGCCGATGGCAAGCAGAACGGCTTTGAATCCCTCCGCGCGAAGATCCTGCAGCGAAAAATCGCCGAGCCGCGAGTTCAACCGGAGCTCGGGCCCGAGGTCAAGGATTTCCCGGATCTGCGCCTGCACTACGTCTCTCGGCAAGCGGTATTCGGGGATCCCCAGGTGAAGCATCCCCCCGGGAACAGATGACGCCTCAAAAATCGTGACCGCATATCCGAGTAACGCCAGGTCGTGAGCTGCGGAGAGGCCGGCGGGACCCGACCCGATCACCGCGACGCGCTCCGAATGAGTGACCTTGGGTTTGTCGGGAAACACATCGATGGGATTGCGCGATTCCGGGCCATAACGTTCGGTAACGAACCTCTTCAATGCGCGGATCGATATGGGAGAATCGAGCGCCCCCCGACGGCAGGCGGTTTCACAAGGATGGCCGCATACCCGGCCGCAGATCGACGCCAGGGGGTTGGGGCTGCGGGCGTAGCGGTAGGCCTCCTCGTACTTCCCCTGCGCTATCAAAGCCACGTAGCGGCCTGCCTGCGTATGAACCGGACAGGCCTGCATACAAGGGAAGTTCGATTCCAGCCAGTCCAGATCGACCAGTTTGGAACGGGATTCTCCCACGCGAACAATTCTCCTGGATCAAGATCTTCGGAGCACGTTATCAAACTTTGCCTTTCGGGCTCCTGCCCTCGAGGCCGCGAACTGCATCAACGATGTACCGTCAGGTTGACGGTGACGGCGCCGCTGGTGACCGTGACCGCCTGCGTCGTTGGCTTGCCCTCTTCACTCCAGGTCTTCAAAGTGTAATTGCCGGCGGGAACATCCTTGATTTCAAATTCGCCCTCCTTGCCCGTCACGGCAAAGTACGGGGTGGGAACCACCACTACATATCCCGACATCTCCGGATGGACGTTGCAAAGCAGCGGGGCCGCTCCCAGATCATTAAACGTGAATGTTTTTTTTACTCCCTGCGGCCAGGTCCCCAGGTTGAACGCCAGTTTCTTGTTCCCTCCGACCGAAGGCCAGTACACGTTGTGGCCCACGGAATCGCTATTGAGAAAATCAACAGGCGTTCCTTTGAGCACCACGACCACGTGCGGGACGAACGTCATCTTCTTCTGATCGATCACCACATGGGCGGTGGGTGCAGGGAAGGTTTTTCCGGGAATCTCATCGACGTACACCGCGATGGAAGCCGCCGAGCGCATCCCCTGGGCGGTCACTTTGCCCTGGATGTTTCCAGCGAAATTCGGCGCGGTCACGCTAAGCAAAAACACAAACAGGTACACGACGGACCAAATCCCCGGGGCTATCCGGTCTCTAAGGCATTTCATGATGGGCTCCAATGGTTGACTTCATGGGTTGAGCATCCTGTACGGAAACAATAACTGCTGGAAGCGGATCAGAAGGAATAGTCGATTCCCGCGACCGCTCCATTTGCGCGGAAAAACTGGCCGGCGTCACCCAAAGGTGTTTTCCAGCGGTGCTGGTACTCGAATACCATTTTGAGATTCGCGCGGATCAAGAACTGAACGCCGGGTGAAAAACGATTACGGGTGTCGTGCACGGACAACCCGTTCAAAGCATCGGTCGGCGAATTCACTGCATCGTACCGCATGATCCCGATGAGCCACGGATAGAACCAGTACTGCGCCTGGACAAACCCGCCGCTGAATGTCACGGGGGCACCGCGGTCGAGAGTAAAGGTGTCGGTGTTGGGGATCAGGTTGGAATCGTGGCCATACATTCCCAAACCATATAACTCGAAGTTCTGATGCTTGAAACGGAAGTCTCCTCCGACGCGATAGAAAGGCTCATGGATCGTTCCAAAATCCGGAAAGAGCGAACGATCGACATTCAAGGCATTCCGTCCATAGTAGTAGAAGGCCCCGATGCGAAGGGAGGTGTGATCATGGGGTCCGGTGGGACCGGAGGCTTGAACCTCCTTGCGGGTGCTGTGATCCCGGTCAAAGTTGAACTTCTGCGAAACTCGGACGTAAACATCCTTGGTATTGCGGGCGGCGGTTGAATCGTTCGATCCATTGAGAAACGAAACCGACCACGAAAAATTCCCGTCGTGAGGATAGCCGCCCAATTCGATTCCGCGCTGCGTGGCCGCGAACACGAAAGGGTTATCGGTGGAGCCTTGGACGCCGGCAACACTCGCCTGGTCATAAATGTCGTAATCCGTCGGATTGATCGTCCGGGCCTGGGTGAAGGGCAGGTCCAGTTCGAATTGACCAAAACGGATGTTAAGCGAATCCTTGGGCAGGTGAAAAAGTCGTCCGATATCGTTGGCCTTCAAGTAACCGTCCCCCAGGCCGCCGTCGGCTCCGGAACCCCCCGCCGAAATGTCGTCGTCGATCCAGAAGGAAAGACTGGGTCCGAGGCTGCCCGCGGCAATAATCGTAAAGGTATTCGGTGTAAATAAGTCCGTCCGGGGGAGGAAACCCAGCGATAACGGCTGCTTGCTGTTGTAGCTGGCAAAACCGGAATAACGGAATCCGATGGGAATGCTTCCCGGCAGTTCACCCGGATAAATCGCCTTGGGAAATGCCTGGCGTTGCGCCGCTGCCCCCAACAGGACGGGAGGCTCCTTCACAAAGGTGTCATCATCTTTGGGAAACTTAAAACCGTTCTTCTTGAAGGCCTCGCCGAAGTCGTTCAACTCTGGATAATTGTTGTGGCAGGTGGCACAGGATGTTTGATACTTGCGTGCAAACGCCGGGATGGCGTACGCGTTGGGAACCGGCCTCAAGAACAGATAAAATAAAGAAGTTCCCACCACGACGAAGGCCCCCGTCAAAAGACCGGTACCTAGCTTTCGATAACGAGACATAAAAACTCCTCCTTTGTATCGATCGAGGATTAAGGGTCTGATCGAACCTTGCTCGAGAGACATCGCTTTACCAAAGGCGACGGCTGGCTACATTACTGCGATGTAACAGGATTTCTGAGGAACCGTAGTATGAAAGAAGGAATGAAAACTCAGGCGATCGGGGGGGCTCGATCCGCCCTTGAAGCGAAAATCTGAAACGCTGGCGGGCAAGGCAAAGAAGGAATGCCGGTGACAAGAGAGTCTGAGGCCGGATCCGGGGAAACAGAGCCGGAAGGGGAGGCGTTCTCAAAACTTGACCACACGCAGGCCGCGCAATAGATCCCATCAGGACCCTGAAGCCGATGGCCAATCTCAGCCACGCGAGGAAGGGGTTGGGCAGGATTTGCCAGGGACTCCATCGAGAGTCGACACACGTGAAAATCGTCCGAGGCTGAGAGGACGGGAAACAACAGAAGAGCGATTGTAGCCAGGGCGAGAATGACACTCCCACGCCTTCTGCGAGAGGGGCTGGAGGTCACCCTGTCTCTGGCTGGCCGGCTCCCTTTCAATCCCGCCTCGAAATGCATAGTCGCGCGTCTAAAGTCAGGCAATGAGTTCTTCCATCCGATCAAGTCTCTTCTGTTTCCAATCGTTTGATGGTTGTGGTGAGCCATTCCCGCAGGACTTGCTCGAGGCGGTCTTTATCACGACTCTCCTGAAGTGACGCAATCGTATCTCCCGCGTCGTTCAATGGAATATGGTGGCAGGGCAACTCCCTTCCCGCGCGATCGGCCGGGACGAAATCCATGAGAAAACAGTGGTAACACGGCTCGCGCTCTTCTTCCTCGCGGCCGAAATTCAAGCAGGTGACTGAATCACGCAGATAAAGAGGTTCCACTCGTGGCGTACGGACGGACCGTCCATAACCGCCGTCCTGCAAAACGTTCAGTTCAAGTTTGAGTTTATCAACAATTTCAAGGCGTCGGAACTCATTCATGGCCGTTTCCCCGGAAACCCGGTCCCCCACTCGCTCCATGCATGGAGCGCTGGTCCAAACTTAATTTGCAGAGAGTTTTGCCAAGGCATCTGACCTGATTGTACCGAGAAACCGAAGAGATGTCTCAAATAAATTCACCCAGCCACCGCTCCATGTGTTCCTTCATCGGTTGGATCTCATACAATAAAGCGGTCCACAACGCGGATTCCCAAACCAGGGTTTTCTTGTTTGTGGGAAGTTCCTTGATCCACTCCAGGACTTTCTCTTGAAGGCGATCTCTGTCCCCCTTCTCCCTGATTGAGGCGATGGTTTCGCATGAACTATCCAGAGGGATATGGTGACAGGGAACTTTCTTAGCCTTGTGCTGGTCCGGGATGATTGGCCACAAAGAGCATCGGTCGCGTGTGCAAGCCCGGGCACGATCCTCACATCCCAAACTGGGAAAGGCTCTGACTGGGTTGGATTGATTCATCTCGTCCCTCCGCCAAACCAACGAATTCCATCATCCACCAAGTTTACGCAGGATATCTTAACCTTGACGGAACAAGCAATCCCTTTTCCATGATGGAATGAAACTCGACCGATCAGCGAGGCATGCGACCCAGTTTAACCTGAAAACAGAGAGAAATGGATGCTTCTTTAACTTTGCCATTATTTTCAAGGCATTAGAGGAGAGTCGATAATTCGCCCCAGGTTCATATCTTTCAAATTTCAGGTCCTCCAACCTAAGAACATGCGCTATAATCGAGCGTCATAGAATTCGACCACCGAAGGACCGTAACGTTCCGAATGTAACAGAACTGTTGCGCTGCAACGCCGGGCGCAAATCCAAAAGGCGGGAGACTCTTGTGCCGATGCTGATCAATTTGTTGCTTGGACTGGCGGCAGTTGCTGGCATTATTTGGGACATTTCGACCGGCCAAATCGGTTCCATGGATGGCAACTTCCTGGCCGTGGTTTGCCTGCTCCTGGCGATGATCTTCTTGGGCGGTTTCTTCTCCAGCGTTCGTGATGGAGACCTCAAGCAAATCTTGAAACGGAATCGGGACAAGGCTACTGACGGGACAGGATAATTGTCAAACCTTTTTTGCGGTTGTTGAAGATGTAGGTTCTTTGAACGTGGTCCACGCCGTCACCCACTTCGATTGAGATAGGGCTCAAAATCCAACCATGGAGAAGTGCGGAGCCAAGGAATTCTATAGAAGATGCGAAAACGATTATGACCTCGACGACCGCCCCGCCCCACATTGCCGGTGACTCTGACAAGGAAGAGTCGCAGGAATTTCCCCAGGGCGACCGATTCATCCTCCCGCTGGTTTCGCTCTCGTGGCGCGAACTGATCCGATTCTACCGGCAGAAACATCGAATCTTGGGCGCTTTGGGGACTCCCCTGGTGTTTTGGTTGTTGATCGGAACGGGACTGGGGGCATCCTTTCATCCGCCGGATTCGGTCATGTCCCGGGGGGCGACGGCCATCGAATATCTCTATCCCGGAACGCTGGTCTTGATTCTGCTGTTTACTTCGATATTCTCCACGATTTCGGTCATTGAAGATCGTCGTGAAGGGTTTCTTCAGTCGGTGCTGGTGGCGCCGGCCTCAACGGCCGCCATTGTACTTGGAAAGATTCTGGGGGGCACCGTCGTCGCGCTCTTGCAGGGGATTTTGTTCCTGTCCCTTGCCCCCTGGGTTGGGATCAAGGTCACGATAATTTCGGGGCTCGTCCTGGTGGCGCTGGTCTTCGTGATTTCATTCGGTTTGACGGCCTTAGGGTTGACCATGGCCTGGCGGATGCAATCCACTCAGGGGTTTCACGCCCTCATGAATCTGGTGCTGATCCCGTTGTGGTTATTGTCGGGGGCTTTTTTCCCCGCTGCCGGAGCCCCCCGCATCTTGAAATGGACCCTGAGATTGAATCCGATTTCCTATGCGGTGTCCTCATTGCGTCGAGGCCTCTATTGGAATACGGGGACTCCACTGGATGAACCCTCCATGGCCCTTTCCGTCATGGTGGTAAGCCTGTTCGCCCTCGTCCTTTTTGTCGCTGCAATCCGGATTGCGTCCGCAGAAACCGTGGGAGACCTGAAATGAGTATCGAGTTGTCGGGCGTTCGAAAGACCTTGATGGTGCTGGCGCTCGCGCTGGGCATTGGGATTCTAGGACTTGCTGTTTTTTCGTGGAGAGCTGCGGGGATCAGAGCGAATCCGGACCTTCCTGATTACGGCGCTGTTCCCCCCTTCTCTTTGACCGACCGAACTGAGCGGCCGGTGCGACTTTCTGATTTGCAGGGGAAAGTGTGGGTAGTCGATTTCATCTTCACCACCTGCCCCGGTCCGTGTCCGGTCATGACAAGCCAGATGAAACGGTTGCAGGACGAGTTGAAGGGGAGGCGTCAGGTGCAGCTCGTTTCGATTACCGTGGATCCGGAGACCGACACCCCGGCGGTCCTGTCGAGATACGCCGCCGCGGTTGGGGGGGATCCCGAGCGGTGGTACTTTCTAACAGGCCCTAAGAACGAGATTCGCGATCTGGCGAACCAGGGCCTCCATCTCGCCGTCGCTGAGAATCCGGATGCGGCAACGAATCCTGGCCAGGGAGCGATCATTCACAGCACCCGCTTTGTGCTGGTCGATGGCCGGGCACACATCCGTGGATATTTCGACAGCACCGACGAGCAGTCGCTCCGGGATCTGGTCCGGGGGATTGACCGGCTGCTGGGAGAAAAGTCCAATTGATTTCCATCACTGAACTGCCGGCCCTTAATGCCACCTTAAACGGAATCAGTGCGGCCCTTCTGGCGGGCGGGTTCCTCTCGATCCTGAATCGAAAGATCCTCCTCCATAAGATTTTCATGGTATCGGCCTTTTTCACGTCGACTGCGTTTTTGGTTTCCTATCTGACTTATCATGTTCACGTCGGTTCGGTGCATTTCAGGTATTTTGGTTGGATACGGCCGGTATACTTCAGTATCCTTCTCACTCACACGGTCCTGGCCGCCCTCATCGTTCCCCTGGTGCTGGTGACGCTGTCCCGTGCCCTGCGGGGGAAATATGAGAAACATAAAAAGATAGCGCGATGGACACTCCCCTTGTGGTTCTATGTCTCGGTGACGGGCGTCGTGATTTACTGGATGCTTTACCGGATGTGAGGTTTGTGGATTATTTGGAAAAGTAAGCAAGACGCATTAACGCAAAGGCGCAGGGGGCGCTGAATCTGTAAAGGACTGAATGCTGTTCTCGAGATTCTCCTCGCGCTCGGCGACTCCGCGTTGAGTGGGTGTGTCGAGACGTTGTAAGTTAGGATGAATTGAATGGACGAAACACTACAAGCCGATCACTTGTCGAATCCGCAGGTTCAGAGAAAGAGACCTCGATGGTCGATGATCCTGATTCTGCTGGCGGCCTGGCTCGTCACTCTGATGCCTTTCCTCTTCTGGAAAGCCACCTGGTTTGGCACTCGTCTCAGCGATGCCCAGCTAGCCGGTTACTTGAGTGACAGCAAAAATCCGAGGCACGCACAGCATGCCCTGGTCCAGGTCTCGGATCGGATGTCTCGGGGCGACCGGAGTGTGGTTCAGTTCTACCCGCAAATGGTCGCCCTGGCAGACAGTCCCGTGGTGGAGTTACGCATGACGGCGGCCTGGGTGATGGGGCAGGACAACAACTACGATCCATTTCATAGAGCGCTGCTCAAACTGGTAAGTGATCAAGATCCATTGGTGAGGTGGAATGCGGCGCTGGCGCTGGTGCGTTTCAGCGATGCCACTGGACGGACTGCGCTCCACGAAATACTCCGGCCGTTCACCCTTTATGCGCCCGTTGCGGGAACTTTCAAAGAACGTCTAAAACCCGGGGACTCGGTGAACCGGGGCACTCTGATGGCGCGCCTTACAACTGCTTCGGCCGACGCCCCCGTGGAAATTCGTTCCCCCATCCCCGGGCGGATTACCTCGCAACTCGTCTCCAATGGCAGGAGTCTTCCCGGGGGCACCCCGGTGTTCATCCTCGCACCTGATGAAAAGCAGGTTTGGGAGGCGCTTCGCGCCCTGTACCTGATCGGCGTGCCTTCCGACCTTCCCGACGTCCAACCGTTCACCCACCCCATGGTCCATATGTCGGACCGGATCCGACAACAAGCCCAACTCACCGTCCAGGCCATTCAAAAGCGTGGGGCGGCGAATTAGAAATTTGGACGGGGTGGCGCATATCCCGATCTATCGGGATGTGCGATGAAGAGACGATCGGGTCTTCAGTTTCTTAAGTAGTGATCTTCATGAATAATGACGGACAGCCAAGCGTTACAGAAGACTCTGGGGTCAGGCTTCCACAATTACACAATTACAGCCAATCAGTCACATAGACATCGGTGGCTGGTCGGGGGGGCGGTGCGCCGGTTTCAACAGCAGATGAAAAAAAATAGGGAGTTGGCTGTCCGCTTCGCTCAGGCCGCCTCCACATTGTGAATGTGTAAGCCTGACCCTGGAAGTTACAACTTTGAGATGTGCCCCCTTTTACTTCTCGGGGAACAGCCCTGGCATCCAGCGCGACGCCAGCGCTGCCGGAAAGACAAGTCGCAGCGGCATGCGGGCGCTCTCAGAGACCAGTACGCCCTTCTCGATCAGCGCCGAGACGATGCGGCGCGCCTGGCGATCGCCCGTGCCCACCACCCCCGCAACATCTCCGCGCGGCAGTTCGCCACGATAGAGCACCGCCTGGAGGATGCTTCCTGATTTGGGCGGTAGGTTGCCGAGCCTGATTTCTTCTTCCACCCACACAAGGATGCGTGTACGCAGGCGATCCGGTTGGAGCAAGCTCTCCATGAACTTGACCTGATCGATGCAGACTCTCAAGAAGAAATCCGTGAACTCCGCCAATGCCTCTTCGCTGAGGGGGCCGCGGCCATCAAGATCATTGCGCCGGATGACATCACAGGCGGCAAGATGTGCCTTGTAAGCTTCGACATTGCGTGCCAAGCCGCGCGCGGCCGACCAGACCGCACCCGTATCGAGCGCCTCCAGCAACATGGCATGCGTCATCAGGCGCGCAACCCGTCCGTTGCCGTCAAGAAAAGGATGAATCCACACGAGCCGGTGATGCGCCGCCGCAGCACCCAGAATCGATTCCGTCCTGCTAAGACGGCCGTAAACTTCCTCAAATCGTCCCAAGAAACGTGGGAGAGCGCCGGGACTGACAGGGACATGAGCCCCGACTTTGACATCGCTCCTGCGAAGTTCACCCGGCACAACCCGGATGCGCTCTTTCGTCACCGGATCTTCCACCCAGAGCAGATCGTCGGGCAACAATTCCCCGAAGCGGCGGTGAATCTCTCGGATGCCATCGCCGGTGTGCGCCCGCCCTCTCAGACCATTGCCGTCAATCCATTCCTGGACGTTGATATGTGCCTTCGCTTCGAACTGCAGGGCGCGCTTGCGTGCATCGGTGCTGTAGTCGTCCTTGAGGGCGCGCTCAATATCGATGGGATGCGTGTCGTGCCCTTCGATCAGGTTGCTGTAATAGCAGTTCATCGCGCGCACCAGATCGGCGAGCGACCTCATCAGGCTCTCCGGCAGGCTCCGGCGAAGCCCCGCTGACCTCTGCACCAGTTCGACCATGAGGTCGATCAACGCGCTCCGGTGATGGAAACTTTCACCAATCGCCAAAGGCTCCATCAGCACCGTCGGCTCTCCACGATCAACCAGCGGATCAATGTCCGCTTTAATGTCCGAATCAGTATTCATATTAAATTATTATATATCAAAATGATAATATGTAAATAACAAATTATTGTGCATCGTTGAAGTCCGTATAATAGTCCGAATCTGTATTCGTTTACCGAAGAGACGGGGGAACCGCGATGGCGGCCTTTCGTTAGAATTATGTTGCACATGACCCCCAAAGACGGGATGAAAGGGGTCACACTTGGACAAGAGGAATGAAAGGTGGGGGAGTGAAGTCGTATTTCTTGATTTTCTGCGGACCCCGGATACTCCGCAGCAATTTGCCTCCCTGGCAAGCGGAGCAAAATATAGAAATGGCTTCCGGACGGGGAAGTTCGGTAGGATTGTCCTAACCAAGCCCATTGGTGTAATTGGCTTTTCCGTCGGCAAAATGCGCGGTGAGCACTTGGCGGCGCAAGGTGGGGGCAAATGACAGGTGCACCCAAGTCCCTTCCTGAATGAGCTGGTCGAAGGTAATGCCCGACGCCTGGATTGCCTGGCATATGCTCAGAGGGTTGCCAAATCCGGCGCAGGCGAAGTCGGCGGCAAAGCCGCTCGTGTGGGCACTGTTCGCGGCCCCTCCGATCAGGGTGTTCAGCGCGACACAGCGGAACCCGGAGTCGATATTCATCCCCAAATTATTCAACACCTGTGAGCGGACTTTTTCAAGGCCGTCGGCCAGTATTTTCAGATTGTCGATTATTTCGGCTGACGGCGTGTTGTCGATACCCTTGCGAATGGCTGTCGAGGAAGCGGTCAGCTCCTCCAGAGTGAAGTGATCGGTTAGATTCATGTTCATCCTCCGGTGTCGGCTTGTTAGTCAATGGGGACATGATGGACGACTGACAGGGTGGCGCATACCCCGATCTACCGGGATGAGCGATGAAGAGCCGATCAGCTACTCCGCTTCTTAAGCGGCGGTCTCGTATTTTTGACGAGAAAGGCTGATCACGCCGACCACCCAGATCGGAGAAGGAGGAGCTGGAAGTTTCGCAGTCCCAAAAAGCGGTGTCAGCCCCCTGACTATCTTGTTTATTCGCTGTGCGGAGGCGGGATCAGCGACTGAACTTGATTCCGAGGTTCTGTTCGACCTCTTCAGTCGGGACCATGTCGATGGCGTCCCAGGGGCATCCATCCAGGAAAGCGCCATCAGGACCCTTGCTGGTGCATTTCTTGCAGCCAATGCAAAGTTGCGCGTCCACTTCAATGCGGCCGAAGGGAGGGTGGTCCTCGTCTGCAACCCAATACATGCAGTCTTCCACCGGGCAATATTCAACACACGCGGGGGACCCTGCGCAGCCGGTACAATTCTCGGTAATGATCGCGAGTTCTTTGGGAATTTTCTTCCGGGGTGTCGTCAGTCCTTTGGACTTGGGCTCACTTTTGATGACCTCGGCCGACTCCATGCTTGCAGTCTCCTCTTGGTTCAGGATGTCCTTTGCTTCGCCCAGCATCTTAGGCGACGTCTGCGTCTTAGTCAAGAAAAGCAGACAGAAAAGCAGACGATCGAATCCTGGCGCCAACCCCTTCGCCAAGGTCTTTCGAAAATAAGCCCGGCTGCCCGCCAGGCCCTCGCAGCTGGCTTACTTCTGATTTTGATCCTGTGCTCGAGCTGCCGTCATGGCATTGACCACTTCCTCCGGTGTAGGCATGTCTCCATCCCATCGGGCCACGATCGAATCCCCGCGACGCAATTCCAGCACAGGAACCGACTTCGTCATCAGCCAGAGGTAGCCAAACGGGATCTTTGTGTAAGGGATTCTGAGGTTCCCCTGACGAAGGAAATCCGCGATCTGCAAATCCGTATCTGCAGCAAGATAGGTTTGAATGGGTGGGAGGTTAGGCGTTTCCCCAACCCGGTTAAGTCTCTCGGAGTTGGCAATGCAGTGCGGGCAGGTCGAGCTCAGATAGATGACGATATTCAATTGGCCCTGGGTCGTCTGGTCAACGGAAGAAACCTTGGAACGGGCATCGATTTCGGAATAGGTGGCTGTACCGAGGCACAGTAAGGTGATGACGACAGAAATGATCTTCCGTCCTGCCAGCTCGAGCGTCCGGCGGCGGTACTTGAACGTTACCAGGGTGATCAGCAAAAGGACCGTGTCCTGCCACAGCACCGAGGCAGGTCCTCCCCGGTCAAACGAGCCGAAACAGCCGCAATCATGTCCTTTCAGCTCATTCCATCGAATGCCGGTTGCGGCGAGAAAGAAGAGCAACAAACAAGCCGCCGCCCCGAGTGACAGTGTTCTTTGAAAACCAGTAATCAAACAGATCCCGATGAAGGCCTCGAGAACGACCATGAAGAAGGCAGCGGGGAGGTCGAGGGATCCCGGCAGAATATTGTAATAGCTGATTTGAATGGCGAATTGCCGGATGTCCCAGGCTTTCAAGAAAGCGGCGGCGATGAATACCAGCCCGATCACCCATGCCAGCGGCGTTACCCAGCGGCTGGCTATTTGTGACTCTTGTTCCATGCGATCTCCTGTGACCGGGAATGGTGCTGACAGCGGGTGGAATCGTAACCCGTTGCGGCGAATGGAGTCAAGTCGATGAAGCGCCCCCTGGTTCACTCAAGCCGGATAAGTAACGGATTAAAATGAAAGGGATCCTGCTCTGATGTTCCGTGGCTAACGATCAAACCAATTGACCGCAACACGGCTAGCCGTTATGATATGCTGATTTTTTGAAGCTGGAGGAAGGTACTGTGGGGAAAACACATCTGACCCGGCACGAGTTGGTCAAGCAGGATGAATTCCTCGTTACCGTAACGGGGACTTGGGAGTATCTTCAGGTTCATGCGCGGGAAATTTTGCTGGGCATCGGCACGGTAGCAGTGGTAGTCGTCGCGGTTTTCGGGATTACCTGGTTCATGAGGAACAGGCAACAGGTAAGCAATGAGGATATCAGCAACGCCATACAACTGTACAACTCGCCTCTCATCACGGACAAGCAACGTGCCCCGCTGGGTCCGAACCAGCGTATCTTCGCCACCGCCCAGGAAAAATACACCAAAGCCGAGCAGGAATTTGCCCGTCTCAGCCGAAAATACAACGGCCAGGTGATCGGAGAGACTGCGGCCTATTACGATGCCATGTGCAAGTATCAGCTGGGGGATAGCACGACGGCTGTTCAACAGTTAGAGGCCCTTACAAAGACCTCGGAGAACGTGGAGATTGGCGCCCTGGCGAAGTTCGCCTTAGCACAAATCTATGCGGCGCAAAAGAACACCGCCCAGGTGGCCGGACTGCTGCAGCAGTTGATTGACCATCCAACGGTTGCGGTCCCCAAAATCACTTCTATGATGGCATTGGCTGAGTACTACAAGACCATCAATAACAAGGACGCTGCCATTCAGCTTTATAAGAAGATTCAGACCGAGTTCCCCAGCTTCCAGATTCAAAGTGATGTGCGTTCCCGTCTGCAGGAACTGAGTCCTGGCTCCTAGGCGTTTTTCCGGGAATGAGAGTCCGACCATGGTTCAAAATCCAGGCCTTGAGCCTGGATTTTTTTGTTTGTTCTGGACTGTTTTTCCCCTAGGGCCCCTGATGGGCGAGGATCTGGATGAGGCCCGGCGTCCTCAAAGGTCTCCGGTTCTTGGATGTGTCCGGAGATGCTGCTCCGACCCGGAAACCAAGTCTTTTGAAGCCAGGGTGGGGTGCTTGACAAAGAGGGGTTCGTTGCTATAATGCGTTGATTTGCATGTCCGTTCGGGCCTCGCAAGGGCGCAGCGCTTCGTGCTCAGCGAGGGTGCTGCTGAATACGCGATGGGCTGGTAATTTCAAATGTTTATCGCCCTCAAAGATCTGGCGATTCAGCCGATTGTCATCTCCGAAGTACTGGAACCCGGGGTGGTCGACCTCCGTTCGGCTGATTTCAGGCAGAGCGGGCATTTGAGTGTCGAAGCCGTAGCCTCGCTGGTAAGCGAGGAGGTTCGCATCGAGGGGACCCTGGAGGTTGAGATCGAGACCGCGTGTTCCCGATGCCTTGAGAGCATGCGGATTCCGGTTAAGAAGTCATTCGATCTCTTTTATCGTTCCCACAAGAGCATGGGTCCCGTCGAGCGGGATGAGGAGATTGAATTAAGACGTCCGGACCTGGATGTCGGGTTCTATGTCGGAACGGGATTGGAACTGGTCGACACGCTTCGGGAGCAGATTCTTATTGAGCTTCCCATGAAACCCGTTTGTCAGGTTGGTTGCCAGGGATTGTGTCCCCATTGTGGCGCCAACCGGAACCTGGCATCCTGCAGTTGTGGGGATGAGGAATTTGATCCCCGATGGGCGGGCTTAAGCGGCCTGAAGAGTCTGTAAATCCACTTCCGGGATTCCGCCGTGGCCCGTCCCAACAGCCCCGGTTTTCAGGGCGAGGGATCTCAGGTTTAAGAAAGGAAAATTGTCATGCCAAATCCCAAGCGCAGGCATTCGAAGGCGCGGACGGCTCGACGTCGTGCGCACGACGCCCTGACGTCACCGTCCTTTTCCGAATGTCCGAATTGTCACGAGATGAAGCTGCCTCACCAGGCATGCCCGAAATGCGGATATTACAACGGGAAGGAAGTCATTGAAGTCGAGGCCGAGTAGGTTGCTGTCTCGTTGCGCCCGCGCGAGGCTGCGGTGATATTCTGGACCGGGCGGGCCCACCCGGTCGTGGCCTCAAGCCTGTTGGGCGAAGTCCCGGATTGAGGACCCGACCGATCGAACTTGAGTATCATCTTGACGTTTGTTGCTGCTCCTACAGCCTATGATTAAGATCGCCGTTGACGCCATGGGCAGCGATCATGCCCCGCACAGTGAAGTGGAAGGTGCCATGGCCGCCGTCGAAGAGTATCCCGTGGCGGTGGTCCTGGTCGGGCCGGAGCAGGGGATCCATGCCGAGCTCAAGCGCCGCCGTTGCCCGCGCCACCTCCCCATTGAAGTCCAGAACGCCTCCCAGGTGGTAACGATGGAGGATATGGCGGCGGCCAGTTTCCGCAAGAAACGCGATTCCTCGATCCACGTCTCTGCCCGGTTGGTGCGGGAAGGGAAGGCCGCGGGCTTGGTCAGTGCCGGCAATACCGGCGCCGTCATGACCACCTCCAAGATTGTCATGGGGGTGCTCCCTTCGGTCGATCGTCCCGGACTGGCCGCGGTTTTTCCGACCTCGAAAGGGAAACCGGCCATTCTCCTCGATGTCGGCGCCAACGTCGATTGCAAACCCTTCCACCTCGAACAATTCGCCATCATGGGCGAGGTTTATTCCCGTGTCATTTTTAACGTGGCGCGCCCTCGCGTGGGGCTGCTTTCGATCGGTGAGGAACCCTCCAAGGGAAACGATTTGACCAGGGAGGTCTATGGCCTCCTGAAGAAATCGACGTTGAATTTCATAGGGAATGTTGAAGGCCGGGACCTCTACAACGGGTCCTGCGATGTGATCGTATGCGATGGGTTCACCGGCAATGTGGCGCTCAAGGTGAGCGAGGGCCTGGTGGAGGCGATTTCGACGCTTCTTCGGGAGGAGCTTTCTGCCACGTTGACCTCCAAGGTGGGCTACGTTCTTTCTCAGAAGGCATTTGCCAATTTCAGGCGGCGGCTGGATTATTCCGAGTATGGCGGGGCTCCTCTGCTGGGACTCAAGGAGGTTTGTATCATTTGTCACGGACGCTCAAACGGGCATGCCATTAAGAATGCCATCCGGGTGGCTTATGAATTCTGCAATAACAAATTGAGTGAAAGAATTGAAAGCGAAATCGCTCGAATCAACGCCACCGGCGAGGTTGCAGACCCCCGGGTTTCGGTCTCGCAGAACTCCCCCTCGCCACGGAGAATTCATTGAGCAAAATCGCCTTCATTTTCCCCGGACAGGCATCGCAATATGCGGGCATGGGCAAGGAGCTCGCAGAAAAGTTTCCTGCTGCCCATCGGGTCTTCGAAGAGGCCGATCGGAGCCTCGGATTTCAAATCAGCAAACTCTGCTTTGACGGGCCGGAGGAAGAGCTCCAGTTGACCATGAACACGCAGCCGGCCATCCTCGCGGTTTCGGTCGCCGCCTACCGGGTCCTTGAAGAGAAAGGTTTGCAGCCTGAAGTGGTGGCAGGCCACAGCCTGGGGGAATACTCCGCATTAGTGGCCGCCGGGGCAATTCCTCTCTCCCAGGCCGTTCAGATCGTCCACAACCGCGGGATTTACATGCAGGAGGCGGTTCCTGTGGGGGAGGGCGCCATGGCGGCGATCCTCGGTTTACCCCTGGACTGCGTTTATCAAATCTGTGCGGATGCGCGGCAGGACGAAGAATGCTCTGCCGCCAATATCAATTCGCCCGCCCAGATTGTGATCGCAGGTTCAAAGGGCGCCGTGGAACGGGCGGTGAAGCTGGCGACCGAAGCGGGGGCGAAGCGAGCAATCCTTCTGAATGTCAGTGCTCCCTTTCATTGCCGATTGATGATGCCCGCCCAGGAGCGGCTGGAACACGATTTAATGCGGCTGGATTTCGATGATTTAAGTTTTCCGCTGGTGACCAACGTGGACGGGGAATTCATTACCACGGGTCTGGCGGCCCGCACGTCTCTGGTGCGACAAGTGTCCTCCCCGGTCATGTGGGAGGACTCGATTCGCGCCATGATCGCTCGGGACATTGACACTTTTGTGGAGGTCGGGCCAGGCCGCGTTCTGTCCGGAGTGGTGAAGCAGATCGACCGAAGCCGAAGGATGCTTAACGTCGAAGATGAAAAGAGTTTAACGGCCACGCTCGAGGCGTTGCACGACGCCGTGCGAACTGGCCGTTGAATCCGAACACAACCTAAAGTCTCTCCCCTGTGGGGAGGCGAAAAACGTTAGGGGGCCGGGACGTTGCTTTAACCCGCCCCCGGGATTTGCTTCTTTAGCTGGGAAGAAAACATGTTGCTTGAAAATAAAGTAGCCGTGGTGACGGGTGCGTCGCAGGGGATTGGGCGCGCTATCGCACTCGTCCTGGCGGAGGCGGGGGCCACGGTAGTGGCCTTGGCACGTCAGGTGGAGAAATTGAACACCCTGCGTGCCGAAATTGAAGCCTTGGGGCGACCGGCGGTTGTGATACAATGCGACGTTTCCTCGGCGGAGGAAATCAAGCGGACATTTGAGGGAGTCATTAAGCAATTGGGGCGGGTGGACGTCCTGGTCAACAATGCCGGAATTACACGCGACGGCCTTGTCATGCGCATGAAACGCGAGGATTGGGACGTGGTGATGGCGACCAATCTCACCAGTGTCTTTCATACCATCCAGGAAGCCCTCAAATGCATGGTGCGACAGCGGTATGGCCGGATCATTAATATCACCTCGGTGGTGGCGCAGTCCGGCAACGCCGGGCAGGCCAATTACGTTGCCGCCAAATCGGGCCTGATCGGCCTGACAAAATCAATTGCCTTGGAAGTCGCTTCCCGCAACATTACCGTCAACGCGGTGGCGCCGGGTTTCATCGACACCGCGATGACGGCCGGCCTGCCGGAAACGACCCGGCAGAAATTGCTGGACATGATTCCATTGAAACGAATGGGGTCGGATCGCGAGGTGGCCTGGGCCGTGAGGTTCCTGGCATCGGACGAAGCTGCATATATTACCGGCCAGGTCCTGAGTGTCAATGGGGGGATGTACATGTGAAGGAATACCGAAGGGTTGATTTTGAGTTTCTGACCGTCCCCGGGCCTTACGCGGGACCGAGCCAGGCTCAAGATGAGTCATTCGGAATAATCTGAGTGCACATAAGGAGGAACGATGGTCATGGCAGCAAATGTCGAGGAAAAGGTGAAGCAGATTATTGTGGAACAGCTCGGCGTGGATGAGGCGGAAGTGACCCCCACGGCGTCCTTTGTGGATGATCTCGGCGCGGATTCACTGGACACGGTGGAATTGGTGATGGCCTTTGAAGAGGGATTCAATATCGAGATTCCTGACGAGGACGCGGAGAAGATCGCCACGGTCAAGGACGCCGTCGACTACATTCAGGCCCACGCAAAATAAACGAAAGGAATGGAGTCGTCAGACTGCATTATCTTATGAACGCCATGAATAAAAGGCGAGTGGTCGTCACGGGAGTCGGATTGGTCTCTGCTGTCGGCATTGGGACACAGGAGTGCTGGGACGCACTGCTCGCGGGTAAGAGCGGCGCCGCGCGGATCACACTATTCGATCCAACGCAGTTCTCTACCCAGTTTGCATGCGAGGTGAAGGGATTCGATCCCCTCTTGTACATTGAAAAAAAAGAAGTGAAGAAAATGGGGCGCTTCATCCATTTTGCCATTGCGGCCTCGGATTTTGCGATGAAACAGTCCGGCCTTCAAGTGGACGGGGGCAATGCAGAGCGCGTGGGAGTTTACATTGGATCCGGCATCGGGGGGTTCGATGTGATCGAGCGGGAACATACCGAACTGCTTCGGGGAGGCCCTCGAAGGATCTCGCCCTTTTTCATTCCGGCCGCTATCGTCAATCTCGCCTCGGGCCAGGTCTCAATTCGCTTTCGCGCCAAGGGGCCAAATTCAGCGACATGCACGGCCTGTTCTTCGAGCGCTCATGCAGTCGGGGATTCATTTCGGCTGATTCAGCGTGGGGAGGCCGATGCCATGATCTGCGGGGGCTCCGAAGCCGCTATCACGCCCATGGGGGTCGGAGGATTCGCTTCCATGCGCGCGCTTTCCATCCGGAATGATTCTCCGGAATCCGCCAGCCGGCCCTTTGACAAGGACCGCGATGGATTTGTCATCGGGGAGGGATCGGGCATCCTGATTCTGGAAGAGTTGGAGTTCGCCCGACGCCGCGGGGCGAGGATCCTGTCCGAACTGGTGGGGTACGGAATGTCAGGAGACGCTTTTCATATCACTCAGCCTTCGGAAGACGGAGACGGAGCAGTGCGCGTGATGAAAAATACCCTGAACGATGCGGGAGTCCGGCCGGACGAGATCGACTACATCAACGCCCACGGAACGTCAACTCCGTTTAATGACAAGACAGAAACGCTGGCGATCAGGAAGGTATTCGGCGAGCATGCCAGTAAAATCTCGGTGAGCTCGACCAAGTCGATGACCGGACACCTTCTGGGCGGTGCGGGGGGACTCGAAGCGGCGGTCCTCGCCCTCTCCATCCACTGCCAATGTGTTCCACCGACAATTAATTATCAGACCCCGGACCCGGAGTGCGATCTTGATTACGTCCCGCTCAAGTCGAGAAATATGAAGATCGATTACGCACTCTCGAACTCCTTCGGATTCGGCGGGACGAATGCTGCTTTGCTAATGAAACGATACTCTGGAGATTAGCGCGGTGGCAGTGGAAAAGGCAGGACGCTTCTCGAACCCACCGCCCCCACAGGCTTCATTCCCCGACCCGCCCACGACGCTGAGAAGAAATCAGACGCCCTCGAGTTGCGAAGTTTGAGAGAGATCCCTTATGAACATCATTGTTTGTATCAAGCAGGTTCCCAGCCGCGAAGCCCCGCTTCGGATCAATGCCGACCAGACGTGGATTCGTGAGGAGGACCTTTCCTTTGAAACGAACGAGAGTGACATCTACGCCCTGGAAGCGGCGTTGCAACTCAAAGAAAAGATGGGAGGGGAGGTTGTGGTCTGCACCCTTGGACCGGCATCGGCCCACGCGGTGATTCGTGAGGCTCTGGCGAAGGGGGCGGAACGTGCCTTGCACTTGAGCGACGCCGCCTTCTTAGGACTGGATGCCTGTGCCACGGCTCGTGTCATGGCGGAAGTTTTCAAAAGGGAGAAGTTTGATCTGATTGTTACCGGGCTGCAATCGGATGATCACGGATTTGGTCAAACAGGTGTCATCTTGGCCGAGTTCCTGAATCTTCCTCACACCACACTGGTCATGGGAGTGGAGGTCCTTGAGGGAGGTTCGCGGGTCAAGATCAAACGGGAGTTGGAAAGCGGATGGTTCCAGTGGCTTGAACTCCCCTTGCCGGCTGTCCTCACCATCCAGTCGGGGATCAATCAACCTCGCTATGCCAGCCTGAAAGGAATCATGGGGGTCAAGAAAAAGGAGATCAAGTTGATCGACTTGGCAGCGACGGGATTGACCCAGTCGGATTTGGCTCCCCAGCAGTCCATTCGGAAGGTTTACGTACCGCAAAAGGCCAAACAGACCCAGTTTCTGGAAGGTTCTCCCAAGGAAGCAGCGGCGAAGCTTGTGGATAAACTGAAAAACGAAGCGCGGGTAATTTGAAGAGCAGTTGTCAGTTCCCAGTTGTCAGTTGCCAGAGAGCGGAAGTCGGAAGTCAGACGTCAGAAGCTGGAAGCCAGAGGCAGGAAGCCAGAGGCCAGAGGCCGGAAGCCAGAAGTCGGAGGCCAGAGGTCGGGAGCGAGAAGAGGCCGGAAGCAGGAAGCCGGAAATCAGAGGTCAGAAGTCGGAAAACAAGTGCTGAAAACGTGGAATCACAGGGTTTTAACTTTGAACTTTGAACTTGGAACTTTGAATTAGGTTTTTTGAACTTGGAACTTTGAACTGGGTTTTTGGGATTTGGCGTTTGGAATTTATTTGGACTTTGGACCTTGGACCTTGGACTTTGGACCTTGGACTTTGGACCTTGGACTTTGAACTCATATCTTGAATGTGGTGAATCCTTATGCCGGATGGAATATTAGTTTTTATAGAACAGCGCGATGGAAAGATGAACCGGAGTTCCTGGGAGGCCCTCGTTGCAGGACAGGAACTGGGACGGGGGTTAGGCCTGAAGGTCTATGCGGGGGTCTTTGGCAACGGAGTCTCTCAGATTGCCGAAGCGGTCGCCGAGAAGAAACTGGACCAAGTCTACACGGTCGAACATCCATTGTTGGAGAGTTACACCCCGGATGGGTATGCCCTTGCCTTCCAGCAGGTCATTCAGCAGGTCGCCCCCAAGTTCGTCCTCATGAGTCATACGTATGAGGTGCGCGATTTCGCCCCCAAGCTTGCGGCGTCCATGGGCAGGGCACTGGTAGGGGACGTTACCGCTTACCGCCCTGAGGATGGGCAAGTCATCTTTATTCGGCAGGTGTTTCAAGGAAAGATGAACGCCGATGTGAAAATTGAACACGACCCGCCTTACTTTGTTTCCTTCCAGGCGGGTGCATTCCGTGGAGACTCGGTGGAAGCGGGCGAATCCAGGGCTGCCGTGAAACCGCTGACTGTCGCCCTGGACCCGACACAGATCCGGACCAAGTCCCTGGAAGTGTTTCGCGAGGCGAAGCAGGCTGTCGATCTCAGCCAAGCCGAAAAAATAGTGGCGATTGGCCGCGGCATCAAGAAGGTGGAGAATATTGAGATGGCCCGGGCCCTGGCCGAGGCGCTGGGCGCCGAGTTGGCGGCGTCTCGTCCCATTTGTGATAGTGGCTGGTTGCCGATGGATCGGCAGGTGGGAAGCTCCGGGCAGACCGTCTCTCCCAAGCTCTATTTGGCGATTGGCATCTCTGGGGCCACTCAACACCTGGTTGGCATGAAATCGTCCCGGACGATTGTCGCGATCAACAAGGACCCCGATGCCCCCATCTTTGAGGTGGCCGACTTCGGCATTGTGGCCGACCTGTTTGAGATAATCCCGGTGTTGACCGAGGCCGTTAAGGCGGCCCGCAGCTAGAGATCCGGAAGGCAGACACAGTTGTCCGGCGAGGTTTTTCCGCCTTCGCTGGAAGAATGCGGAAAAGGAATTCTGCCTTTGGGCGCGAGGGTTCGTTGGAGACCAAGAAAAGAATTCCATTTTCATCGAATACCACAGGACAAGTGTTCCCCCGGAGACGCGACGAAGGCGTCCCCCCATTGGGCGAACAGGAACTCTCTGCGCGAGGAACCGGTCCTCGCGGAGTGACTCAACCCCTCTGCGACATCTGTGGCCATCCCCTGGCCCAGCGCAACTGCAAGTTGATTTGTACCAACTGCGGGTTCCGTCGGGACTGCTCGGATCCGTGACAGCGCTTGAAAGATCCGCTGCGATTCGGATCGTCTCCCTATCCTCACCCCAGTCTGCTTAACCTCATTCGTCTGCGCCAGCCCCATCAGAAGATCAAGCCCCGATGGTTTTGTCGATGACATGCCGTCACTATGGAGGGGATGGTATCCAAGTGGCGGCTTCAGGAGGGAAAGGGATCGGGAATCGTCCGGGCTGACAAATGAGCCTCAAAACAGTATATTGATGGCTGACCGACGGTCGGCGGGCGCCTCCGGCCCTAAAGGCGTCTCCAGTAGAGATTACCGGGCCGAGTTGGACCGATGAAGCGGGTCGACCCGATGAACGCGAATCCATGTCCGAACAGATCACAGAAACGGGAGAATTGATGGCCGAGGGCGGAGCGCATGGAGCCGCCAAACAGCCCCCCCCTTTCCGCGGGTGCGCGCGGGTGTGGACTCGATGGCAAAGATTTCAAATCTGGGTGGCGGCACATGTTGGCTACTGGTTCATTGAACTCATTGGGAGAACACTGAGGTTCGAATCACGCGGGGACGAGAACCTGGAGGCGATATACAGGGCCGGACACCGTGCCATATTCGTTTTTTGGCACAACCGTATCTTTGGAGCTACCTGGTATTACCGCAGGCGGGGCATTGTCGTGATGACCTCACAGAATTTTGATGGAGAATATATCGCGCGCTTCATCACCATGCATGGCTACGGGACGGCGCGCGGCTCCAGTTCACGGGGCGGGATGAGAGCGCTCGCGGAAATGGCGAGGTGTTTGAGACAGGGAAGCGATGTGGGATTCACCATTGACGGACCCCGAGGGCCGCGTTACCAGGCCAAGATGGGGCCGCTGCTGCTGGCCCGCAAGACGGGCGATGCGATCTTCTGCTTTCATGTCTCGTACGAGAAGAAGTGGATTCTGCGAAACAGTTGGGATCACTTTGAAATCCCCAAACCCTTCAGCCGTGCCTTGATCATCAAGGCCCCGCCCATCTACGTCGAGTCGGCTGCCGACGAAGCGACCGTTCGCCAGAAGCATCAGGAGATGCAGCGACTGCTGGATAGGATCCGCGGGGAGGGAGATTCCTTCTGGGTGGATGGATCGAGAAGGAAGGAATAGCTAGGAGCAAAATCCAAATTCCAAAGTCCAAAATCCAAATAAATTCCAAACACCAAATCCCAAAAACCCAGTCCAAAGTTCCAAGTTCAAAAAACCTAGTTCAAAGTTCCAGGTTCAAAGTTCAAAGTTAAAACCCTGCGATTCCACGTTTTCAGCACTTGTTTTCCGACTTCTGACCTCTGATTTCCGGCTTCTCGCTTTCGGCCTCTTCTTGCTTCCGACCTCTGACCTCCGACTTCTGACTTCTTGCTTCCGTCCTCTGGCCTCTGGCTTCACCCACCTGACACCCGACACCTGATCCCTGACACCTACTTCAGCCGCGTCACCCGGACCGTGACCCAGGTGTGAAAGGCTTTCTGTTTGCCCGGATTAAATCTCCGGTGAGGTAGAATCGCCGAACCCTCATAGATCAGTTCAAAGCCATCCTCCGACTGGGCAATGGCGTTGAGCGGGGTAATCCACCACGTGGTGGGTTCAGGAACCTTAATTTCAATTCTGATCTTCTGATACTCGTCGACCAGGGCCACCTCATCGAGGTCCTCACAGCACCCTTGCCATTTCAAGGGCTCCTTTCTCTTCCCCAACACAAAGTAACGATCCGTCTCATCCGGGGCCAGAAGATTGAAGGCCATTTCGATTCCGACTTTCTTCTCCTCAGCCTCCGCCTTTCCCCATTCCAGGTCGACTCTGCACGCGATTTCCAGTCCTTCAGCTTCGGGCCCTGAAAACTTGAACCGCTTTCGCACTTGGGGCGAAGACTTGCCGTCAATGCTCTTAAAGATGAGATCGTCGACGGAAATGGGGTGGGCCAGCAGAGGATGGATGTTCGGCTTCGCTGGAAAAAGGGGAGGGGCAGGCGCCAGGGAGTATCTGCCGGCGGCCAGTTCGAGATCCATCCCCAGTGATGCCGTCGCAAAGTCATCAAACTCTCTCGAGGAAGGGAAACACACGACCCGGAAGCAGTTTCTCAGGTACGGGTCATAGATCAATTCCCGCTGAAGATGCGGTTGTGTGGCGAATGGCCTCTCGTGGATGGTTTGGATCCCTTCCCGCAGCGGAATGTTTTCTCCCGCGGAGGCGATCTTCTGGTGATAGGCTTCCTTGCGACGTCTCAACGTATTGATGATGTCCATCGAGCAGGGCTTGAAGTCCAGGTACTGCAGTGTGGCTCCGTCATTGGGATCGAAAAGAGCTGAAAAGTTTTGAGCCGAAATATAGATTTCGTCCTCTTGATCACAATCAAAATCAACTACTTCAACAATGGTCCGGGTAAGGCCGGTCAAGCTGCGCTCCACCTCGTCTGCGCATGACTCGGCCATGCTCAAATTGCGCTGCGCTGAGAGCCGGAGATGCGGTGCATAGAGCCCTCCGAAGACCCCATGCCAATAAGGATCGTTGCCTTGCGAGCGGAGGAGATGGTCATAGGCCCGGTTCCAGAGGGAGAGGGCCGCATCACTGGCATAAAGTCCGCGGTTACGCAGCTCCTCGAGACGATGACTGCAGTGGACCATCCGTTTGTGCAGCAGGTTCGACTCCGAATACCGCGCGAAGAAATTCCGGAAAAAGCCGCCCCGGACAAAAGGTTCCACAAGGTGTGCTCCGTCAGAGTTCTTCAGGAAACTTTCTGCAGCTTCAAGTTGAAGCTGTTTCTCCGGGGGAAGCGCCCACATCATCATCTCCGGGTACGAGGCCGCGGGCAAGTCAACCCGGCCCAGCGGATGGAATGCTTCCAGGTACTCGCCGGCCGGGACCACCTCGATCCACTCGTGATTCTCCTCCAGGGCCCTGAAGAATCGATCGAGCCAGGCGTTTTGATAGACATGTTCGTAGGTGTGCGGCCACGCCCCGAATTTTTCAAGATCGTCTGCCATCGTGACCAGCCCATCACCGTGTTTTTCGGAGACGGAACGAAGGTAATCAATCGTTTCGGAGGGGTCACGGAAGGGGATGAAATACCGCAGGCGTTTGCTGCCCGCCAGGACGCGAACCGTGTTTCCAAGATCCTCGGTGATGTAGTAGCCGAACAGATCGTCAGGCGACAATCCCGTCATCAGGAAATGAACATCGTCGAGACAAAGGTAATCGACCTGGGCCCGGGCGAGCACTGAAGGGAGCTGGGGTTCCCACACCCGCTCCGGCAACCACACCCCGCGAGGTCTGAGCCCAAATCTTGACTTCAGATAATCCGTCAGGCGTTCGAGCTGTGCCAGGGCGTCGCGCTCGGGGATCAGCGGGAGGATGGGTTCATGGAACCCACCCCCCATCAGCTCCACCTGGCGCCGTTCGATCATTCCACGAAGCAATTCGAAATACTCCCGATGATGTCTCTCGATCCATTCCAGCAAGGGTCCGGAAACATGCAGGGTGAGCCGGATATGGGGATGGCTTTCCAGCTTTTGAAGAAAAGGAAGGTAGGAATGCCGGTAGGCATCTTCGATCACTTCGTGGAAGTTGCCGGCCGGCTGATGGGCGTGGATGATGAGCGAAAAATAGATCCTGTTCATGTGGGTTCACGCGGACCACGACCGCGAGGTACCAGCGGTGTGTCAATCGCAATTCGAAGCGCTCATGCCCGCATGAACATCCTGAAGACCGGCCCGCGAAAAGGCCGCTCTGTCCGGAGGAGCGCAAAATCCATAGTTAGGACCCCTGAAACTATCATCGGAGAAGGAAAATTGCCACCCGTATTTCACGGGGTGGAAGAGGAGGCGCGAGTCACTTCCCAAGAGGGCCCTCCCTTCTTCACCTGTTCGAATGTGTCCAGTCCGAATTTTTCGAATGACGGACAATTCAATGGAGAGAATCGGACCATTCAACTGGCATTGAAACGGGTCTTCAAAGCTATCCTCTGGGGTTATTTCCAAAGGGGAGCTTCGGCTTTCCCTTTTCGTTATGGAGATACAAGGTGTTTACACGACCTGAGGGCCGCCGCTCAACCGCAAAGAACGCCAGGCAGGCGCGAAGGCCGCCAGGACCTTCCATTCTTAGCGTGCGATGCTTCAACTGGCGTTCTTGGCCCCCACTTTGCACTCTCCGAGGTTTGTTCTTTCGCACTTCAGAGGGTGTTCATTGGGATCCCTTTTTTTCCCGAACCACCGGATTGAACAGAAGATCCTGAAAATCAAAACTGAAATTGGTGAGCGGCGAGACAGGGGCCATTTTCATCTGGTCAATCGTTCCGTCAGGCTTGAGAGAGAAGGTCACAAAGGCGTCGGCCACCAGCGAGCGGTCGCGCCAGCGGGCGATGAAGGTGTCATATTGCCAGTGCTCCAGGCTCCCGACCAGGGCGGGCGTGTGGTCGAAACGGATGGCCAGCGTTCCATTCTGCAGGGCTAAGGAGATCGTCCCGTACCAGGCGTCGCGATACTCGCCCGCATACTTTTCGAGCGGGAGCGAGGCTTTGGAGCCCGTGGCTCGATTTGCCTTTTGCTTGTTCTCCTCCTCCTTTGCCTTCGCTTCGTCGGTCTGTAATACAGGGTAATACGCGGTCACCCAGTCGGTGGGCGGTGCCCCCAGGTACTCGTCCAGGGGGTGATACGTAACGGCCTGAAATACATCCCCCCGTTCCTGGTTCGTCAGCACCACGATGCCGAGCTTCGGGTCTGGCACCAGGGTGACCCTTGAGACCACACCGGCAAGACTTCCGGTGTGCGATACAATTCTCCTGCTCCGGTAGTCAGCCAGCCCCCCGCCGAGTCCGTACGCAGAGAAGTCTGGACGCAGGAATCTTTTCATGGGTATGCTCCGGGTGGGTAAGGCTCAACAGGATTGAGGAGCCCGATATCGCGCCGCGAACCGCTACCCCTCCTTCTTTAACTTCTCGACGAGACCCTGAAATGCAGGCTCCTTTCGGATGGGCTCAAGGTCAGGATCGGTTTCAAGCGCCAGAACATCCTTGAAGCCCTTCTCCACGGCGTTTTGTAGAGCCTCAATGGCATCTTTTTTCTTTCCGTCCTGCGAATAAGCGCAGGCGAGATGGTATAACACCCTTGGATTCTCCGGGCTGATTTGGGCGGCAAGCGAAAAATTGAAGGCAGCAAGGCTGTAGTTCCGGGCTTGGAAGAATTGCATCCCCTCCTGGTTGAGCTGGACAGTCATCAGACTCAGAACGCGCCGCGCGACGAGTCGATCTGGGGTATCTTCTT
The DNA here is from genome assembly GCA_020073085.1 of Terriglobia bacterium. Classification (NCBI taxonomy): domain Bacteria; kingdom Pseudomonadati; phylum Acidobacteriota; class Terriglobia; species Terriglobia bacterium. Next base: position 145,797 of record JAIQFV010000006.1, read on the forward strand.
TTCTAGCGGCGGTCCGCTTCAGGTCAGCGATTTCATTCTTCAGTTCCTGGCGTACCGAGGAGGAGTTCCCGCCACTCTGATACCTCTCTTTGAGCGCATAAAGTTTGCTGCCCAGCTCATTCTGACGATCTTCCTGCTCCTGCTCGCTCCGGAGGGACCGTCTGACCTCCTTCGAGTTTTCCAGGCGCGCGCGCTCGCTGTTAAATGCGGTGACATCCCGGAGGCCCTTGAAATCCGCCTCCAGGGCCTTGTAACCGAGAAACGCTTCATAGGCATTCTTCGACGAATTGTCGCTCTGAGCCTTTTGAACTGCCTTTTTGAGCACCTCGTCGATCAGCGTCTCGTCTCTCGTCCGTTTTCCTGATTTCATCGCCTGCAATTCCATCCATTCCACCGCATCCCCGCAAACTTCCGGAGGAGGCCAATCGTGGCTTCCCTTGAACATGACTATTCGGTGAGGAACTGCGAGGCGATCCAAAGTCTGATCCAGCTTCCGCATTTCGGAAAAATTGAAATCTTCGAACCCGACCGTGCCAAAGTATGCAAACGGGAGGGAGGGCGAGGGGTTTATTTCGGAGGGGAAACCGGCGCCGCAACCGATCACCCCGGCGGCAAGTCCTTTCAATGAGTAAGCCACAGAAACGGCCACCCGGGCGCCCCCCGAAAAGCCGGCGAGATAAACGCGGTTCTCATTGATCGAGAATCGGGTCTGGGTATCTTCAAATAATGCGCGAATGGCCGCAATGACTGGCTCGGGCGGTCCATTGCGGGAATTGTTCGAGCCCGCCAGAATATATCCATACCTCTCCGCGGCCTCTTTGAAACGCTCGACCGGGAGTCGCCCCCGCGCCCCCGCATCAAACGCATAAAGAATGGGCCACTTTCTTTCGGGGGTGTAGTGCGAGGGGAGATAGAGTGCGTACGTTTGTCGGGGATCGGCCTGACACGCGACCTTGTCAACGATCTGTCCCCGGGGAAGATTCTCCGGAGGAAATGCGCCCACCTGAGAGGAGGCGAATACTAGAAACCAGAACAGGGCAATCCTCAACAAGTTCACGAGCCGGCTTCTCATAAGGACTGGACGGGAGAAGGGAGGACACAATTCCGGCCTCTCTGTTTGGCCTGGTACAGGCGTTCGTCGGCCAAACGGATGAGGTCGGCGGGAGTATGAGCATCCTCGGGATAGGTAGCGACCCCAAAACTGGCCGTGGCACGGTAGGGTCCGTCATGATGATCTCCCCAAAAGACGGCCTCCTGCGTCTTGTGGCGAAGCTTCTCGGCCACGCCCAGCGCATCCGGGCGGGTCGTATTCGGAAGGATCGCACTGAACTCGTCCCCTCCGTAGCGGGCAATGATGTCGCTGTCGCGCAAGGAATTCATCAGGAGCACCGACACCTGCTTGAGAATCGCATCCCCCGTCAGGTGGCCATGGACGTCGTTGATCGACTTGAAGCGATCGATGTCGCACATGACAAAGGAACATGGTTTGCCGAGACGATTCATGCGATGCAGTTCCAGCTCAAGCTGTTCCATCAGGAAGCGATGGTTGTAAAGGCCCGTCAAGCCGTCGCGATTCGCGCGGACATCGACCCATCGGGCATTGGCTAGCGCAATGGAGGCGTAGTCCGCCACGGCTGACAGAACCCGTTCATCATTGCGGGTGAAGCCATTCAAGCGTCCACTCTGCACATCAAGTATGGCAAAGACCTCTCCGTGACGCTTCAAGGGCAATGTCAATTCCGAAACGGTCGGGCAGTCCGAAGTGAGGTTCGCGGTGGTGTAGCGGCTGTCTTGTTGGACGTTTCCTACATTGGCCATTGACCCCCGCAGTGCCACCCACACGGTAATTCCGGGTCCCGACAGAGGCAAACGTGTGTCGCTTGAATTGTCGAGGGAGACAAACCCCTTTTGGGCACGAAGGACCAGCTCATGGCTGGCTTTTTCAAGGGTCCAGAGCGAGCAATTCACGTAGCCGAACCTCTCCTTGATGATGGCCAGAATTTGCTCCACGAGTTGATCCACCACGAGCGTGGAAACAAGCGTTTTACCGATTTCCTGGAGCGTGGCGACCTCCTTCACGGTCGCTATGTATTTCTCCCGGTGCCGCTTGGTTCGTTCCATAATCAGGCAACTGAATACCATGACGAGGAAGAACACGGTGACGCGTACGCCCTCTGCCTGCGTGTTCAGAGTCTCATATCCGGAGAGGTGCAATAACAGCGTGAGGTAGGCGATGACAAACAGAGAGCTGATAATGAGGCCGTCGCGAAGGCCGACCAGACTTACCATGAAAACAAAGGGAAGAAAAATGACTGAGAAGAGCAGACTGCGCGCCTCATGGGCAACATAAAGATAATAAGTGAGCCACAAGATGGAGAGGAAAACCGGGATGTAAATGAAATGAGGATCGAATAAAAGCTTTCCGTCCAGGCGGCTTTGAAGCACGAGGAGCAACAAAAGGCTGTTGGCCAGAAAGAAAACAATGCACCACATCAACTCCCGCAGGCTCGTGCTGCTGAGGCCGAGCCACCGGCACAACCACAACACCGCGATGCCCAGCAGGTAACCAAAGGCTGCCAGCATGAGTCCCCGGCGTTTAGTCCGCCGGGCTGCCTCCTGTGTCGAGACGCTGTCGAAAGACTGAGCTATCATCGTGGTCTGAGGAGTGTCGGTAAATTAATGGAGAACTTCAATTATGGAACCCGGATAGGCGACCGCCGTCAACACAACCAGTTTAACATGAGTGCCGGCCTCTGGCGTGCTCTTTAGAGATCAAGGTTCAAAGTCCCAAGCCCAAGGTCCAAAGTCTTAAAACCCGTTCAAAGTTCCAGGTTCAAAAAACCTAGTTCAAAGTTCCAGGTTCAAAGTTCAAAGTTAAAACCCTGGGATTCCACGTTTTCAGCACTTGTTTTCCGACTTCTGACCTCTGATTTCCGGCTTCTTGCTTCCGGCCTCAGACTTCTGCCTTCCGACCTCCGACTTCTGCCATTAGCCTTCCCTCACCTAAGACCTGAAACCTGGTCCCTAACACTTGCTCTTCTGGCTTCCTGCCCCCGGCTTCTGACGTCCGACTTCCGCTCTCTGGCAACTGGCAACTGAAAACTGAAAACTGCTCTTCCAACCCCCCCCCAAAAGAAATGCCCACTCAGACGAGAAAATCTGAGTGGGCACGGGGTTTCGCTTGAACCTTATCTCAATCGCAAGGATTGAACCTGTTCACGCTTCCCTCTGCCGGAGATCCTGGATCGCACAGCGGCCACCACGGCCCCTGTTGAGACCAAGCCGGCAACGACTAGGAAAAATGTCATGGTGCGTGGTCATCTACCTTTCTACAGTGTGGTCGGAGTCTCGAGTCGAGCGGCGCACTGCATTCACTGTTGATTAACTCAGAACCCGGCGCCAGCATATCACCTCCAAAATAATTTTTCAAATTGTTCGAGAGCGCAGTGTCGAGAGCGCAGGAACCCTGCGTGGAAGATGGGGAGGGAAGGGTCTGATTCTAGGGCTTGCAATCATCGATAGGCTGTGAAACCATAAGTCGCGGTTCCGCAATCTCGACCGAGCCTGGCAAATCCAACGGTGTCCATTTCCGTGTGATCAGGGACAGCATGAAAGATCCACTCGCCTCCTCTCCTTCCGACTCAGGGGCGTCCGGCAGAAAACCCAAGAAATCACATCGGTCCGCTCGCCCGGATCCATTTACCCTCTCGGAGTCGGAGATGTTAAGCCAGTTGCCGCAGGCCATCGGTCCCAGCCTCTTCCTGGACCATTTCACCTCCGACGAAGTGTTTACCCAAATTGAGTCCACGAGCTTTCTTTCGGCCATGAAGAAAAAGGGCGTGCTGGCCCCACGGATTGAACTCGCGCGCGTTGAGCCGGATGAGCACCGTCTCATCGTCCTTGACGATTCTGAATCCGAGCCGATGAAAATGATCGAACTTCGGCTCGCGTTGATGCGGCTGGAGGTTCCCGTCCTGGCAGGATCTCCTTCTCTGACCGGTTTATTTGAGATGCTCGCGATTAACTGGGTCATGATGCAGAATCCGAGGGCTGCTTTTACGAAGGAGCGTCCCCAGCTCCCCGGGCAGGAACATCCCGGTCTGGGGCTGGGTCGAAAATGCCACGAGTTCCTGGTCCATCTGGGCGCCGGGCTTCGGCGGGACGGATTGGTCAATCATCCCCAATACTTTCACAACGCCGTCTTTTACCGCGATGATTACTATTTCATTGATCCCAAACGTCAGGGAGAACTGCTGGCCATGTTTCGTGATCTGGCCCGATACCCGATCGGGGTGGTGTCGCAGGCAATTGCGGATGGGAGGCTGGTGGACGTCCGACAACAGATGCGGATGGATTGGGACGCTGAGGAGATGGTCTGTCCCATCCAGGAACGTTTGAACGACTATTTTCAGGGCCGGGAGTACCGCGAGGTCGTCGAGGCGACGCTCTCCTCGTCCTCGTACGACCTGGCACCCTAGTGTTGAAAAGGAAGCGTCGCCGGCCTGGGGAATCGAGGGGCCAGGTCCCGGAAACCGAATGAAGGCCGGGCTTGATTTCTGCCTCTCCCGGCGTCATGATTTTCACTGCCACGGGTCAGGATCGAGGACTTCTGATCAGCTTCAATCCCGAAAGCATGAAGGGGGCGCAATGAGACGATATCGGTTTGGCATTGTTCACGTGGGTTTGATCCTGCTTTTCACGACGGCAGCATTTTCACAATCTCAGCCGCCGGTCGTCATGATCGTGGCCGGATCTCCTGAAGACAAGGCCTTGCGCGCGGTGGAAAACGAGCCGGATGCCGCCAAGCGGGTTCAGTTGCTGGATCAGTTCGTCAAGGATTTTCCCGCGATGGTGCAGGCGCCCGATGTCAACGAGATCTACGTTTTTGCCTATCAACAATTGAAAAACAGCGACAAGCTGATCGAGTACTCCGAAAAAGTCCTGGCGGTTAAGCCCAACGACATTGAGGTGCTGCCTCGTGCCATCAATGCCATGCTGGAGCAGCCCAGCCTGCTTGACAAAGCATGGGAATACGCCAAGCGTTATCAGACCCTGGCGCAAAATCCGGATACGGCAAGTGTGGGGCGGGCCCTCAGTGATCAGGACCGAGTTCGCATCCAGGCGGACGCCAAGGCGCTGTACGGTGCCGCGCGACAACAAAAGGAATATGCGATCTTACAGGCCGCATACCAGGAAGCGAACAATGACAAAAAAATCGCCGACCTGGAGAAGTTCGTTCAGGAATTTCCGGACTCGCCCCAGATTTGCGGCGCTTACTCGATCCTCGCCGTGACGTTCCTCCAAAAGCGAGACATCGCAAAGAGCGTGGAGAATGCGCAAAAATGCCTCCAGGCCAATCCGGATGATCTGGATATGCGGGTCCTCCTCGCGGATTTGCAGATCGAGGACAAGACTAAGACCAAAGAGACGGCGGAATTGATCCGAAGAGCCATTGAGCTGGCGGATGCCCTGGAATCGAAGCCGGTCCCCGAGGGTCAGAACGAAGCGGACTGGACCAAGCGCAAGAACTACCTCCGAGGGTCCGCTCATGGCTTGCGGGGGTACCTTGATTTGAAATCGGGGCAATACGCGAAGGCCCTGCCGGATTTGGAGCTCGCCTATAAGCTGCTGGGTGATGATCCCACCCTCCTTTACAGACTCGGCTTTGCGCTCGCCAAGCTGCGAAGGAATAGCGAAGCAGAAAACTATCTGTCCCGGGCTGCCAAGATGCCGGGTCCATTCCAACAGGCCGCCAAGAAAGCATTGAGTGAGTTGGGGCGTTAACGATGCCGGCAATTCTTGAAGTCAGAAATCTGAAAAAGGTCTTTTCGATCAACCCCGGACGCTCGGCAAGAAAATCGGGGGGGTCGAAAACGGTCACCGCGGTGGATGGCATTAATTTCACCGTCAACGAGGGGGAAGTATTCGGACTGCTTGGACCGAACGGGGCGGGCAAGACCACCACTATCGGCATTCTGACCACCCGCATTACTCCCACCGAAGGGACGGGCTACATTGCAGGGATTGACGTGGCCCGCGAGCCCATTCGGGCGAAACAGATTATCGCCGTGGTTCCCCAAAAAATGAATCTGGATCGGAGTCTGAAGGTCCGCGAGAATCTCACCTTTCACGCCGCCTATTTTGGCATGGCCAAAAAGAGACGCGAAGAGCGCGCCGACGAGTTGCTGGAATGGCTGCAGCTGAAGGACCGCGCCTATGATCGCGTCGATCGATTGTCCGGAGGCATGACGCAACGTGTCATGATCGCACGCGCGCTCATGCATGACCCCAAGATCCTTTTTTTGGACGAAGCAACAGTGGGGTTGGACCCCCAGTCCCGGCTTTTGATCTGGGAGAAAATCAAGGATCTGAACCGCAGGGGCCTGACCGTGATTCTCACCACGCACCACATGGAAGAAGCCGACGAACTCTGTCAGCGGGTTGCCGTGATTGATCATGGCAAGATCATAGCGCTCGACACCCCCGGGAATCTGAAGAAAATGATTCCCGGCGGCGAAGTCATAGAGATGCATCTGGCTTCAAACACCGACCCCTTGCTGGCAACCCTCGATGCCATCCCGGAGGTGCAGCGGGTGGAGCCGCTCGATGGGATGGTCCGGCTTTACGTGACGCCAGGGTCGAAACTGCTCACCCGCCTGGTGTCCATTGTTGAGGACCACCAGTGTGAATTGCTCGATGTCCGGGTGTCTCATCCGACCCTGGAAAACGTGTTCATTTTTCTGACGGGGAAAGGACTGCGCGAATGAATGTGAAGACCTTTCTGGCGCTCATGCGCCGGGACACGCTGGTGGCGGGGCGCGATATCGTGTCCTTTATGGTGCGGACCCTGGTGCAGCCGATGTTTCTGCTGTTCATCTTCGGGAATGTGATGTCGCGGATGAGCCTGGTCACCGGGGGCTTCAAAGAGATCCTGGTTCCCGGCGTGACGGCATTGACCATGTTGTTCGCCGGCATGCAAGCGGTCACCCTGCCGCTGGTCCTGGACCTGGGCTATACCAAGGAGATTGAGGACCGGGTTCTGTCCCCCATTGGCGTCCATTTCATCGCCCTTGAAAAGATGGTCATGGGGACGATTCATTCCATCTTTTCGGGATTGCTGGTGCTGCCGCTGGCCAAGGTCATGTTGCATGGCGGCGTCAGCCTGAACCTGCACCAATGGGAGTTGACGGTGGCTCTCGCCGTCCTGATCGGATTGGTCTCTTCCGCCCTGGGATTGACGATCGGCAGCTACATCAAGCCCGAGAAAATCGGCCTGATGTTTTCCCTGATCGTTGCCCCCATTATTTTCTTCGGCTGCACGTACTACCCCTGGATCGCGCTCTACCGCATCCCCTGGATGCAAAAACTGGTCCTTATCAACCCGCTTGTCTATATGGCGGAAGGACTGCGCGCCGCCATCACCCCCGGCATCCCCCATATGCCGCTATTCTGGATTCTCACGGGTCTGACCGTGAGCATGATCGTCTTCACCTGGCTGGGACTCGTGGGCTTTTACCGTCGGGTGATCGATTAAATAGTTCCAAGTCCAAAGTCCAAAGTCCAGAGTTTGGAAACACAGTTCAAAGTTCCAAGTTCAAAGTCGTAGAACCGAGATCAAAGTTTCAGGTTCAAAAAACCCAGTTCAAAGTTCAAGGTTCCAAGTTCAAAGTTGAAACCCTAATGTTCCTTCCGGCCTCTGGCTTCAGGCCTCTGCCTTCGGCGTTCCGACTTCTGACCCCCGATCTCTGACTTCCGACTTCTGCCATCAGGCTTCTTTCACCTAACACCTGATCCCTCACACCTGCCCTTCTGTCCTCCGGCTCTCCTTGTCTAACGCCACAGACCCGAAACCTGCCTTACGGCTTCCGGCCCCCTACCACCAGGAGTTCAAACGATCCAGAAACGATACTCGGTCGCGGTCGTGGCTGTTCCGGTGTAGCCGCAGGAGGGGGTCCGAACTGGGCCGTGACAAGATAAATGTTATGCGTCTTGGGATCGAGGGCCATGGTGCGGGCACCGCGCGCCGTCTCGACATTTTGGACCACGGTGAACTTATCCGGCGTGTCTTCATGCACGACAGTCAGGGTGCCGTCGCCATTTGAGCTGAAGGCGAGTTGGGTATCCGGGTCAAAGGCGTTAGCATCAACTCCGGATCCGATGGGCAGGGTGGAAATCACTTTTCCGTTGTCGGCATCCATGACCGCCATCATCTTGTTCCGGCATCCAATGAAGAGCCTCCGATGTTGTTTATCGAGGGCCATGCCGGAGGGCTCTTCGCAAGGCGCCAAAGCCCAGCGGGTCTTCAAGGTGAGTTTCTGGGAGTCAAGCACGGCAACTTCACTCTTGTCTTCCAAATTTACGAAAATCTGGCCCTTCCCATCAGCCGCCGCAAACTCCGGTTTTCCCCCCAGGGGGATGCTGCCCGCCACGGTCCCTGCAGCAGCATCGATCGCCGTCGTGTCTTTGCTCCTCCCATTAAAAGTGAACACCCGCTTGGACGCCGGGTCGTAGATGATCGCATCCGGATTGTCTCCGGTCTTGACGGAACCCAAAGGTTTGAGGCTCTTCAAATCGAAGAAAGTTGCCGTCCCGTCCCGCCCGTTGCTGGTGAACCCCCGACCCAGTTCTGGAATGAGGGCTATGCCGTGCACGCCGGGCGTGTTAGGAATCTCTCCCACCGCGGTATTGGTATCCAGGTCAACAACCATGACCCGGGTGGAACGTGAGATATAGACCCGGTGGGCGGCGCTGTCCACCGTCAGATAATCCCAGCCTCCCTCTCCACCCAGCGTAATTTTCTTAAGAACCTGGTATTCCTCTTTTGGAGAAGCGATCGCAGGAATGCTGATCAACAACCCCAAGATGAAACAAACGAGAACCATTCTGATGCATCGAATTTTCATAATATCCTCCCTCGGATTTGAACGACTTGTCAGTCTAGATCATGTCCCTGATTGAAGCCCCTAGGATCGGTTTTGGATATCACCCCCTCGAGTTAAATAGAAATGCACGGCGGGAGTGATCAGCAATGACAACAGCATCGAGATCAAGACCCCCCCAATTACTGCAATGGCCAGCGGTTGAAGCATCTGGGACCCGGACCCCCACGCCAGGGCGAGCGGGAGCATCCCCGCCACCGTCGCCATGGCGGTCATCACGATAGGGCGCAGACGCCGCCGGGCGGATTGAAACATGGCCTCTTCGGGGGAAAATCCCAGTTTCCGGTATCGCTGGTCGGCGTCCAGGAGCAGGATTCCATTCTTCGCCACGATTCCGACGACCATGATGAGCCCCATGAAAGAGGAGATGTTGAAGGTCGTCCGGGTGATGAGCAATGCCAGGAGAACTCCGGAGGTGGAAAGCAGGGCGGAGGGCAGGATGGACAACGGGGCGGCAAAGCTGCGAAATTCAAAGAGCAAAACGGTGAAGACTAGAACGATCGCGAGCACCAGAACCAGCACAAGATCGCGGAACGAGCGCTGCTGCTCCTGATAGGTCCCGCCATACTCCACCCGAATCCCGGCCGGCAGGTGAAGACCGGCCACGGCCTCCTGAACCTTGGCGATCGAACTTCCTAGATCTCTCCCTTCCAAACGCGCGGTCACCGCCACATCCCGTTGGAGATTCTCCCGGCGAATCTCCGTCTGGCCGGGAAGATCCGTGACCGAGGCCAGGGAACCGAGGGTCGCGGTTCGTCCGTTGGAACTGTTCAGCAGGGTTGCGCTCATCGCCTCAAGCGAGCTGCGGTTGCGGGCCGGAAAACGAATGCGAATCGTATAGGAGCGGTCATTGGCGACGACAGGGGTCGAGGCCGGCGCACCTTCGAGAATGGCAGCCGCATCCGTGGCCACCTCTTCCGGGGTGAAGCCGGATCGGGCGGCCCGCATGGGATCTACCTGAAATGCCACCGCAGGACCGCTGACCGTGTTGTCAATTCCATTCAGGATATCGACCACGCCGGGAATCTTCCCGATGGCCTCGGCGACTTTCGGCGCCCATTGCCGCAGCAATTCCGGATCCGGGGAGAATAACTTGATTTGAATGGGTTCCGGGGCGCCGGTTAAATCGCCAATCATGTCCTGTAACAACTGGATGAACTCCACATCGATCCCGGGTTCCTGCTCCGCGATTTTTGATCGAATCTCCGCGATGACCTCATCGATACTCCGGCCGCGGCGCTGCTTCAGTTTCACCGAAATATCTCCGGTGTTGGCCTCCGTCACCGCCGCCAGTCCCAGTTGCAGCCCGGTTCGGCGGGACGTGTTCTCGACTTCTGGAAGGGAGCGGGCCATGCGCTCGAGGTGGCCCACCACGCGATTGGTCTCCGCCAGGGAGCTTCCGGCAGGCATGATGTAGTCCAGCACAAAATCTCCCTCGTCCATCGCGGGCAGCAAGTCTGTTCCCAACGACCGGTAACACAGAAAAGTGGCGCCGATCAGAACGACGCTGCCGACAGCCATTCCCCAGGGATGGTTGAGAGCAAAATGCAGGTAACGTTCGTAAAAGCGGACGACCCGACCGAAGTACCGGCCGACCGGGGCCTCCGGGTGGGCGGCCAGTGTTTGCCCGTCCAAAACGGGGTTTCCCCCGTTTTCGGGAATCGTTCCCGGCGACCCCGGCACGGGCGGTGTCAATCCCCGGGATTCGCGAATGAAATATTGACTCAGGTTGGGGGTCCAGGTCAGGGCCAGGGCCAGCGAAGTGAACAAGGAGGCCGCCACGGTCACCGCGAGCGCCCGAAAAAAGATTCCGGTCACCCCGGCAATCGAGATCAGGGGCAGGAAGACAACGACCGGCGTGATCGTGGATCCCACCAACGGAGGCGTGATTTCCTTGAGAGCGCTTTGAATCGCCTCAAGACGCGATTGGCCCGAATCGCGATGCATCACGATGTTTTCCACCACCACGATGGCATCGTCAATCACCAGTCCCACGGCTGCCGCCAGTCCTCCCAAAGTCATCAGGTCGAAGTTTTCGCCAAGCATCTTGAGCACAATGAAAGTCACCAGAACGGTCACAGGGATCACCAGTCCGGCGACCACCGAGGTCCCCCAGTCCCGCAGAAAGAGGACCATGATCCCGGAAACGAGGATCAGCCCGATGAGAATGGCATCGCGGACGCTCTTGATCGATTCAGTCACAATAATGGATTGATCATAGAAAGGCTGCAATTCAACTCCGGGGGGCAGTGTGCGGAGAATCTGGGCGATCTCCGCGTGGACACTCTCCGCGACACGGACTGTATTGCTGTCGGGCTGACGGTTAATGTTCAGCAGCACCGCCGGCTTTCCATTTGCAGTGACCACGGTGTAAACCGGTTTGACGGATGGCGAAACGCCGGCCACATCGCCAATGTGGACCGGAAGTCCGGCAGGCGTCGTCTTGACAACAATCGCAGCAATCTGGTCCGGGCTGCGCACCTGCCCATTGACGAGGCTAAGGTAGAGCTGGTGATTCTGTTCAAGCAGACCCGGCGATTCGATCATGTTGGTGCGACGCACAGCATCCAGAAGGTCGGAGACGGTCACATTGGCTGCAAGCAACTTGGCAGGATCGGGTGTAATTTCAAATTCCGGTTCCCGGCCGCCCTGGACGATGACGGTGGCGACCCCCTCCAGGCGGTTGAGACGCGGCTTCAGCTCGTATGTCGCCAGCTCCCAGAGCGCGGTCTGCGGCACGCGTTCGGAAGTCAGGCTGTACCCCATGATCGGGAAGCTGGCGAATGTTAATCGATGTGTTTCAATCTTCGCTCCCGCGGGGAGCAGGGGCTGGGCGCGCGACAGGGCGGCGTCCACCAACTGGAGCGTCTGGAGCATGTCGACCTGCCAACTGAAGAACAAATCGATCTCTGCCGTTCCCCGGCTGGTGATGGACCACACTTTTTGCAGTCCCGGAACACTGTTCACCGCCTCTTCCAGCGGGCGCGTCACTGACACCAGCATCTGGTCAATCGGCGTGACCCCGGTGTCGACACCAATGACAATGCGGGGAAAATTGGTTTCAGGAAAGACGGAAATAGGGATGGTAAACATGAGATAACCACCCACCAGGGCCAGGGTGACAATCAGGAAGAGGATTGGCTTGGAGTGTTGCACGAACCAAAAGGGCGGCGGTTGGCTCGAGTCGTTTTTGTTTGCGCGATCGGGGAATCGGGAGCTCATGAAAGAAGGTTCAGTTTGTGGTGATTTCGCGGTGACCGGACTTCCGTTTCCAGCCTCTCCTTAGGGTTGACTGGCGGAGGAATCCGTCAGCTTGATCCTGGTGTTATCGGGTAGTCCAAAGCCGCCGGTGGTGATGACCCGTTCGCCGGGTTTGAGTCCTTGCGTAATCTGCACCTCGCCGCCTTGACGGATGCCCACCGTCACCTTTTGCACATGGGCGCGGTCATCGTTGCGGGCCACCATGACGGAGGTGGTGCCGTCCTCAGTGGTCAGAATGGAACTCGCCGGAACAACGACCGCCTTCGGAATCTCCTGAGCAACCATTGAAACTTGCACCGTCTCACCCGGTTTAAGCCGGTGTCCCGTGTTCGGCACTTGGATCCAGATCTCCACGGTCGTGCTGTTGGGATCGACCGCCGGACTGACCACCGTTACCGTCCCCGCAAGATCTTCAGAAATTCCAGGTCTCGATATTGTGGCCGGGTTTCCCACCTTTAATACGGCAGCCTCCTGCTGTGGAATGTGGGCACGGGCAATAATTTGAGAGATGTCCATGACCGTGATCAGCGGAGTTCCGGCGTTCGCCATTTCTCCCGGGTAAAACGGCCGATCGGTGACGACTCCATCAATGGGACTGCGGATCTCGGAGTATCCCAGTTGGGCCTTCGACCCCTGGTGCTTTCCCTCAGCAGAGGTCAATTGCCCCTTGGCTGCTTTGATCTCCTGCTGCCTGCCGACCGCCTTCAGCGCATTGAAGTGTTTCAAGGAGATTTCATATTGAGCCCGTGCCTGCGTGAAGGACACGGAGGCCTGATCCAGTTCTTTACGGGGAAGCGCGCCCTGACGATAAAGATTTTGCCGGCTCTCATAGACCTTTTGGGTCGCATCAAGCGCCTCCTTGGCCTGCTGGACATCGAGCTCCGCTTTTTGCATTTCTTCGGGAAGGCTTGCGGCCGTCGTGCTCTCGTAACTCGCCTGGGCTTGCTCGTAGATGCCCTTGGTCTCAATCTCGGCTGCCGCGAGGTCGCTGTTTTCGAGGACCGCGAGCAGTTGACCGCGATGCACGGGGCTGCCCCGTTGAACGTGGAACTCTCGGACGGGGGCGCTGATCTTCGGAGTCAACGCGGCCTGATGTAAGGGAAAGAGAATGGCGTCTGCCGTGACAATCCTCTTAATCGTGGCCTCACGCGCCACCGCCGTCTGGACAGAAACAACAGGTTCCTTTTCGGCGGGCTCTTTGGAGCAACCCCACGCGAGCCCGAGCCAGATGAGAAGCCCCCCCAGGACAAGGTTCCGTTTAAAGCCGGGTCGATAGGTCTCGGTATTCCCCGCATGGAGTCTTCGGTTCAAGGGTCTTCCCATCTCAAGGGGCATTCTTCAAAAACTCCCGGTCAGTGTCTGCAAAGTGGCCAGGGCGACACGAAAACGCATCTCCCCGTCATCATAGGCGTTACGGTTCTGCGTCAAGGTGTTCTGCGCATCGACCACCTCGAGGACCGAGGCTTCCCCGGCCTGGTAGCGCAGGGTTGTCAGGCGCAGGCTGTCGGCGGCAAGCTCCGCGGAACTGCGCAACGTTTCCAGCTGCTCATGCGACGCTGCCGCCTCGTTGAAAAAAGACCGCAGATTACTCAGGAGCTGGCGCTGGGCAAATGTCAATTCTACGCGAGCTTGTTGGCGCCGCAAGTCCGCTTGGTGCACCTTGCTCCTGGTGGCGCCCCAGTTCCAAAGAGGAATATTCACCGTTCCGATGGCTGAGGATCCTACATTGGGGACGCCCTCCGTCTTGGTGGCGAACCGTGTGGCGTCAATCCCGTAAAAATAATCCAAACTGAGCGAAGGAAGGTAGCCGGCCCGGGCGACTCGCATCTCCTGGCTTGCCACCTGGAGCGCTGCGAGTGCGGCGCGAAGGTCTGGATTATCTTGCTGAGCCAGCTGCTGGACTTCGGTGAAGGACGGCAAAGCCGGGCTGTGCTCAAGATCGTCCACTACCATGAAATTCTGGTTGAAATCAGGAAACAGCAGAATGCCGAGCGACAAGCGACTCTTTTCCATCGACAATCGAGCTTCGGAAAGGTCTCGCTGGCGATCGTTAAACTGGAGTTGAGCCTTGATCACATCGGAATGAGCCACCTCTCCGCCCTTCTCGAGGTCCTGGGTGATCTTCAAGAAACGTCGGGCTTCTTCGGCCGCCTGCTGGACCGTCGCATACCGGCGTTGCGCCACAAGCACGGCGTAATAATTCTGCACCACCGTCACCGTCAGCCCCCGCGCTGCAATCTCGGATTTGGCTTGTGCCACGGCCTCCGCGGCCTGGGAACGCCGGTATTCGGCGAACTGAGAGAGTCCAAATGCCTGATGCACATCGACCTGGCTGACGTATTCATGAACCGCATTGTTGGCGATGAACCGGCCGGTGGGAGTCCCGTTCCCTTGAGTGTATAGGTACTGGTTGGTATAGAGGGCTGTGGGCAGAAGTCCCGCCCGGGCCTGGACATGATCCTCGCGTGCCGATTGATATTCATTAATCGCCGCTTGAAATTGAGGGCTGTTCGCCCGGGCATGGTCGAGGGCATCCTGCAAGGTAATCGTCAGAGGAGCCGCCGTTTGATCGGGCGCCGGGCCGCTTGCAACCTTTTTGGGCTCGTCCTTCACTCTCCCCTCCGCTGCCACCATCGGTGCAAGAAAATGGAAAGCCAGGAGCGTAAATAAAATAGTCCTGGCCATCGGCGAAACGAGCAAAAGGAATGAGCACACCTTGGAACGGAAATGATTTCGAGTCATCTCTCGCCTCCGAAAATCGTTGATTCATAGCTGAAGCAATGCCGATTCTAACGGTGAAGATCGATTCATGGAAACAAAAAATCAGCGAATGGCCAGGTTAAGGCCGGCATCCCTCTGAGTGAGGGAATCCCAGTTCGTTCTTTGGATTTTGAAAACCATATCGAGTGAGCCAGAGAGATCCATCCCTGACTAGGCCAATACCGGCCGCATAGAACTTGTATTCTCTATTCCCGGGTTCCAAAGGGGTGGTCTCTTCCGCTTTAATACAATCCTTGAATTCGTCCCGGGGAGTCTTCAAGGTTTCTCGAACAGTGATGATTTTGGAAGAGGATGTGAAATCGATGGTCCGGAGTCAGAAGGGAGGCAGCCCAAAAAATGGCGGGAGGTAGGCGCTGGGGGGACAACGCTCAGACCTCCCGCGTGTCACTTCAGTGCACGGTGAGGGAAACGACTCCAAGATTCGAGTCGACGAATCCATCCCATGCAGAGAAGGTGAAGGAATCGGCCCCTACAAATCCCGGATCCGGGAAGAAGGTGGCAATTTTCCCGTTCAAAGCAACGGTGCCATTGCTCGGCTGTGACACGATCCGTAAGGTCAGCGGGTTTCCATTCGGATCGGTGGCCGTCAGCGTGATCGCCACTGAATTTCCAGACGTCGTCGTGGCAGAGGTATTACTGACGACCGCAGGCCGATTGCGGCTCGCATCCTCGCTGGAGGGGCCATTGTGACATGCGTAGCAGCCGATTTGGAACCCTTTCCAGAACACCTTAGTGCCGAATTTCGTGCTGATAGTCCGATCGGCTTGAGAGCGAGAGAGTACGGTTCCCCGGTAATCGATGCCATGACAGGCCTGGCACCGGGCTCTGCCACTGTTCTCCGCCGCGTCAGGGTGAGCGGAGACCCATTGTTGTCCCACGGTGTGCATCCCATGAGGCCCGCCCGTGGCGCTGTTTATCGTGGCCGATGATGAACCGGAACTGGACGTTCGTCCACCTTCAGTTCGGTTTCCACCTGAGGAACGGGTTCCGGAGACGTGGCAGGCAGAGCATTCCGCCAACACCCCCTTGTGACCTTGAAGTCTAATGTTCGCGATGTTGTCATTGGGGTGCGAACTCGGGAATTCCGCATGGGTGGATCCATGACATGCGGAACACTGAACCCCCCCGTGACCTGACGAGAAGCGGTACATTGAAAGACCCGCATCCGGCGTATTCTGATTGGTTGCAAAGAGGGGGTTGATCGCCTGGCGGGGTTGGCCGGTCGGTTCAAATACCGTGGTGAAGCGGATTTGACCGTTGTTGCTGATTGCAGTGCCGGTGTGACAACTCTGACAACCCGGTTCCTCGAGCCAGCCCTTTCGTCCTACCGTCCCGACGACAGCCATGGCCCCATGGCAGTTCTGGCATTGGATTTCCATGCTGCCGTCAGCCGCCACGGCATTCCCCATGACGCCCCGCAGACACTTGGTGACCGCTCCGGGATGGCACCGGTAGCAGGCAGAGCGATTGACGATGTCGCCAAGGACCATGCCATTGGTGGGATCCACAACCTTCGAATGGAGTGTGTGCATGTCTTGAGTCAAAGGATGAATGGAAGGGTCTCCAAATCCGGGGAGCGCGTTCGAGGTATGGCAATTAACACAGAGGATGGGTCTACCCATTCCGGCAGGAGGTGGAGCGGCCGTGGCATAAAGACCGTCCGGGCTGTAGCCGGCGGTTTGAAGGAGGGCCTTGTACTTGGCGTTGAAAGGATCGGCAGGATCCAAATGTCGTCCATCCTTTCGCCGCAGGATATTCAGCTTCACATCCTTAACGGGATCCGGATTGAAGACCCAGCCATCCTTGGGCATGGCGGCCGGGTTGGAACCCGAAAGATGGCAGGTTTTGCAGTCCATTTCATCCGACACCGGGAGCACAATGTCCGTAGTCGCCAGGACCGTTCCCGACGAATTCCTTGCCGTCAGGCGCATCATGGGATAGGTGTTTTTCTTCCCGGCGTCGTCAATGGGTGTTAAGGGAATACCATCCGCTATGAACCAGTTCATGGCCGTATCAAACTTCATGGGCTGAGGCGTGTTGGCCGTTCCGGGCATGGCATTTCCGGACAAGCCCACGTCAGGAGCTGGGGAACCGCCAAAGAGCGCCTGCACGAATTGCCAGAAATTGGTTTTGGTGATGGAACTCTTGTTGATGGAGTTGGTAGGATCGGCGACGGCTTGGTAAGTGACTGTGATCCCAGTCGGGCTCTTCACGAGATGCCCATTGGGATCGATGAGTTGCGCCTGAATGGTATTGAAAGGTGGAAGGAGCGAGAGCACGGAGTAGTCACTGTCCATGCAATGCATCCCCAAATTGTTCCACCCGACAAGAGTGTAATGGCTTTGAGCAAATGACGGCGTCAAGACCAATAGACTACCCAAAAGAATCAGACAAAAGTGGAGCCAAGGCCTTTTCATAAAGGTCCCCCTTTTTCATTGGTATATGAAACGGAAGAATCACAGAGGGGTGGGTTACTTCTGAAGAACAGAGATTTTCACCCCTCTTCTTGGGTGTGAGAAGGAAGACCTTAGAATCTTCGGCGCCTCCTGCGTCTTGATTAAAGGTGTATTTTCCTCGAGCCCGATGGGCACTATACTTCGTGCGAAAACAGCGTTAACGGGATTCTCTGAAACCACATGAAAAAATCCCGACTGCACGATCCACTGCCGCGGGTCCGCCCACACACACTTCCAGCTACGTCCTGTTCGTGGATGATTTCAAAGCGGCGACGAGGCGTGATAACCTGAGGAGTCTAGGAGTTGCGTTTGTTCTGCTTTCGATGCCGGTTTCAAAGAATCCGGAGCCTCGAACCCGCTCGTCCCAAGTGGGTCAGTAAAACAACAAGGCACACCAGTAGAATTCTATGCCCAGTCTTCAAAATGCTGGGGCCGCGCCAAGAAACTTCATCAGGCCATGGAAGAAATTGCGAGCCATGGTTTCCTGTCGCAACGTTTGCGAGGCTGCGGCAACCCTCGACGCCTTGTCGCGAAATGAAACAGCATCTGAGGTTCCAAACCGTGACCTAATCTAATTTGTTTAAAATGGGACAATTAGAATTTCTCAGAAATGATAAATGGATTTCAATGAGGGTGAGTGGGGGAAATTATACCCGATTTGTCCGGATTGAGATTCCGATTTTGGAATGGACTGTCCCTAGGGACAGTCCCCGATTTTGAACTTAATTCAACGGACAACTTTCCTGCATGTCATTTTTTTCTCGTAGACGGAATCTGGGAAGGCCAAAATGGTAATTTTGATTGCACGACGAATTTTTGATACAGTCCTCGCGCTGTTAGTCGGATAACAAACGATTAAATCATGAAGTCCTCTTGGAGGACATTGATCTCCTCATCTTGCCAGGGCACTGGCGATCGGGCGCGCCTGAAGATGATCCGGTTCATCCTGATCGGTTCAGGTGGGAACATTCGGCACCAACCGGCAGCTTTCGACTTAGGACAATTCTGTCATTGGATACTATCATGATAGGCATTGGATTTGGAGCGACTGTCCCCGCGATGAATCCGCGGTAGGGGCGCATAGCCATGCGCCCCTACGTTGAATCTTGCGCGATTCTGTAACATTGTCAGTGACGTTCGTATCAGATTGCCCGCGTGGCGTCGGCGGAGCACGGAACTGGCAGTCTCAATGTGTCACATCAGAGCAAGGTTCCAGGTAGCATGAAAATCAACGCGTAGGAATTTCGTGGAGGAAAACACATGAAGCGTGAACGAATTATGGGCGTTCTGCTGGCCCTCTCTTTTATTTTAGGAATGGGGAAAGCCTTCTCTCAAGCCCCGAGCTCTGATCAAACGAAGCAAGAGAAGCCGCAAACTCAAGCGGAGGATCAGAAGCGAAAGTATCCAGCCTTGCCGAGCGAAACGCCACCCGAATTCAAGCGGGCAATCGACAGCTTCGACTACATCCGGCGGGACGTCATGATCCCCATGCGTGACGGAGTGAAGCTGCACACCGTCATCCTCATCCCGAAGGGCGCGAGCGGTGCGCCGATGCTGCTGACGCGCACGCCCTACGACGCCACCAAGCTGACGAACCACGCTGAGAGTTCCCATCTCGGCCCGATCCTTGAGGGGTACGACAACACCGTCGACGTGATTGTCGAGGGCGGTTACATCCGCGTGGTCCAGGACGTCCGCGGCAAGCATGGCTCGGAGGGGGACTACATGATGAACCGCCCACAGCACGGGCCGCTCAACCCGACTCCGGTGGATCATGCCACCGATACCTACGACACCATCGACTGGCTGGTCAAAAACGTTCCGGAGTCGAACGGCCGAGTGGGCATCCTGGGCATCTCTTACGACGGTTTCACGCCGCTGATGGCGCTGGTCCATCCGCATCCCGCACTGAAAGTGTCGGTGCCGATGAACCCCATGGTGGACGGCTGGATGGGCGACGACTGGTTCCACAACGGCGCTTTCCGTGAGCTGGGCATGGCCTACATCCTGGACCAGGAGGCGACGCGCAAGTCGGAGCCCCAGTGGTGGACAAGCCACTTTGATGATTATGATATGTTCATGGAAGCGGGATCGGCAGGCGAGCTCGGCCGCCGCCGCGGTCTCGAACAGGTCGGCTTCTGGAGGAACATTCTCGCGCACCCTAGCTATGACGCCTTCTGGCGCGATCAAGCGGTGGACAAATTATTGGCGGCAGAGCCGCTGAAGGTACCGGTGATGCTCGTGGACAGCCTGTGGGATCAGGAGGACATCTACGGCGCCATCGCTGTCTACAAGGCCATCAAGCCCAAGGACACAGACAACGATAAGGTTTTCCTGGTGCTGGGCCCGTGGCACCACGGCCAGGAAATTCGTGATGGCAGCACGCTCGGTCCATTGAAATTTAACAGCGATACCGCGCTCACCTTCCGCCGGGAGATCCTGCGCCCTTTCCTGGACCAATACTTGAAGGATGGCGCGCCCAAAGCCGACGTTTCACCGGTCATGGCGTTTGAGACCGGGACGAACACATGGCGTCGCCTGCCCGCTTGGCCCGCCGGCTGCACTTCCGGCTGCACGATCCAGGCGACGCCGATCTATCTTTCCGCAGGCTTGAAACTCCACTTCGCCGCCCCTAAGATCGGGGACGCGGCGTTCGACGAATATGTCTCTGACCCCAGCAAACCCGTTCCGTTTCACGCGCGCCCCATTCCTGCCGGCAACTTCGATGGCGGCAAGAGCTGGCGCGAGTGGCTGGTGACCGATCAGCGCGAGGCTGCGGGGCGCCCGGATGTTCTAGCGTTCGTCTCCGATGTCCTCAAATCGCCTGTCAAGATCAGCGGACAGCCGCAAGTGCACTTGGTCGCCTCCACCAGCGGGACCGACTCTGACTGGGTGGTCAAGTTGATCGACGTCTACCCCGACGAAGTGGCGGCCCAGCCGGAAATGGGCGGATATCAACTGATGGTTTCCGCCGACATCTTCCGCGGCCGCTATCGCGAAAGCCTGGAGACGGCCAAGCCCATCGCAGCAGACCAGCCGCTGCCGTACCGCTTTGCCCTGCCCACGGCGAACCACGTCTTCCTACCCGGGCACCGCATCATGGTGCAGGTCCAATCGAGCTGGTTCCCCCTCTACGACCGCAATCCGCAGACCTTCGTTCCCAACATTTTCTGGGCAAAGCCTGGGGATTACCGTAAGGCCGTCGAGCGCATCTACCACGCCCCCGACCAGGCGAGTTTTATCGAACTGCCGTTGGTCGTGACGCATTGAGAGGGGACGATAGTGGAAAAAAGGTCCGGCAGGCCCGAATAGTAGAGAGAATCAGGAAGGGCGGATCCGCATTTCTGAACGAGATCGGCACGCACAGCATTTCTATTGACGGGCTGATCTCCCGAAACGGGCGCCTGTCCCCGGTTTGTGGAGTGCATTACTTCTCTTGATATGGTAGAATTTGTGGAAGTGGAGGAAATCGTGCACACCGCTTACATTACATCCAAGGGCCAATTGGTGGTGCCGGCGAAGATGCGCCGCAAGTACAACATCAAGCCAGGCACCCGGATTAACTTTATAGAGGAGCCGGATGGAAAGATTGTCATGCAGCCGATCACCCCGGAGGCCATCCGTTCCCTGCGAGGGATTCTGAAACCGAAGACGGGTGAGAAGTCGGCCACGGGGCAGTTGTTGGGGGATCGAACCGAAGATCGTCGCCGGGAGGAGGCGCGGCTTGCGAAACATCGTCCTCGATAGCTTTGCCGTGCTGGCCTTCCTTTTTGATGAACCGGCAGCCGAACAGGTGGAAGCGCTGCTGAACAAGGCGGAGCAGCAAGGAGATCGAGTCCTGATCGGGGCCGTCAACTGGGCGGAGGTTCTTTATCGGGTGTCCCGCATGCAGGGAGAAATCGGGTTAGCGGCCGCGCGGCAGTTCGCCCAAACACTGGCCTTGGAGATTGTTCCCGCCGACGCCGTCCAGGCGGAAGAGGCCGCTGAGTTCAAGCTCGCCCACAAAATGTCGTTGGGCGATTGTTTCGCCGCGGCGCTGGCCAAAGTAAGGAAAGCGGATCTGGTGACCGGCGACCCTGATTTCAAGTCGGTGGGGGGGCGCATCCGAATCGCCTGGCTGAAGCCCTCCTCCTAAAGATAATCCTACGCTGTTGAGAACGGTTGAAAGAAAATACATGCGGGTCCGGGACCGCCATCCTCCTGGTCCACCGTGTCGCCTCCACCAGCGGGACCGGCTCCGACTGGGTGGTCAAGCTGATCGACGTCTACCTGGGCGAGTTGGCGGGGCAACCCAAGATAGGGGTTATCGAATGTTCGTGCCTGACCCTAACGGGTTTCTTTTGCCTTCCTGATTAGTCCGCTTGAATCAAGAGCAAGCTTCGAATTATACTGCGCCAGCATTCAAGCTTTTCTTGGAGCCCGTCATTGCCCAATTCAATCGAGGCCCTAAAAGGGCGATTGCAGAAACTCATTACCAAATTCCAAGCTGACCGAGAGTACTATCTTTCCAGCAAATACCTCGAAGCCCAGGCCCGCGTGGACTTCGTCACGCCTTTTTTCAAAGCGCTTGGTTGGGATGTTGAAAATGAAGCCGGCGCACTTCACCACCAGCGGGAAGTCATCGTCGAGCGAGGCGAGGCAGAAACTGAAGGCCGACCTGATTACAGCTTTCGAATCGCCGGCCAAACCAGATTCTTCGTCGAGGCCAAGGCCCCTTGCGAAACTCTAAGCACACCAAAGCACATTCTTCAGGCCAAGGGCTACGCTTGGAACACCAAGCAGGTTTCCTTTGTGATCCTGACGGACTTTGAGGAATTCCGCTTCTACGACGCTTCCATTCGGCCCGACGAGCGCATGCCGGATGAAGGTCTCCTACTTTCACTCAAGTACACCGAGTACCTCAGAAATGCAGAGAAGCTCTGGGAGTTTTCTCGGGAGCGTGTTGCGGCGGGCTCACTGGACGCGATGTTGCCTCGCGATCGGCGTACTCAGCGTCTACGGATCCCGGTTGATGCGGCGTTCCTCGATGAGATGACCGGCTGGCGCGAAGACCTAGCCCGGAATGTTTTCAAAAACAATCCCGACCTTACCGCCAAGCAACTGAACGAAATCGTTCAGCGCTTGCTTGACCGTATCGTCTTCGTCCGCATTGCTGAAGACCGGCGCATCATCGAGAAGAACCAGCTCCGCGACGCAGTGGAAGAATGGCGGGCGCGCGGTGGCAAGTTTCATATCTTTGACTGGTTGAACGATCTCTTCCACAAGATCAACGACGACTTCAACGGCGAAATCTTCAAGCCACACCTTTCGGAAACCATCAAGATCGAGTCTGAGGGGCTTGCAAAAATCATTGAGCGCCTCTACCCACCAAAAAGCCCTTATCGTTTCGATGTCATCGGCGTCGAACTGCTCGGCTCCATCTATGAACGTTACCTGGGGAAAACTATCCGGCCCACCGCCAAAACCGTCCGAGTCGAGGAAAAGCCAGAGGTTCGCAAGGCCGGCGGCGTCTATTACACACCCAAATACATTGTCGATTACATCGTCAAGAACACAGTAGGCAAAGTCGCTGAAGGAAAGACGCCCAGACAAATCGAGAAAATCCGCATCCTCGATCCGGCATGCGGCTCTGGTTCCTTCCTCATCGGCGCATTTCAATATCTCATTGATTACCATGTGCGCTACCTCATTGAACACCCGAAGGAAGCTCGCGTTCATCCGCTGTTCCCAGACTTGATCAAGGATGAAAGTGGTGAGCCCCGGCTGTCGGTCATTCGCAAGGCGCGCATATTGAAGAACAACCTCTTCGGGGTGGACATCGACCCTCAGGCTGTTGAGATCACTATGATGAGCCTTTACCTCAAGGCTCTCGATGGTGAGAAATCGCAGCTCCCGCCGAAGCACCACTTGTTGCCCGAACTCAAGTACAACATCATTTGCGGGAATTCCCTCATCGGTCCAGATATCTATAGCCAGGGCACACTGTTCGGCGAGGCGGATCGTGATCGTATCAATGCATTCGACTGGAATTCTGTCGTCGCAGGTTTTGGCGACGAAATGAAATCAGGGGGATTCAATTGCGTGATTGGAAATCCACCATACGGCGCCTCGCTCGGCGATTCTGAAAAGCCGTATCTGTCCCAGAAATTCAAGACAGCCACAAGCGAACTTGATACTTACAGCATGTTCATAGAACGGGCAGTCGGAGTTTGCGCGCCCAGAGGCCGCGTATCGATGATTGTGCCAACTGGTTGGTACAGTGGTTCAAAATTCTCGAAGCTCCGGCAATTCATTGCGGTACAAACGGATCCACAAACGTTGATCAACCTTCCCTATGATGTCTTCCCAGCGTGGGTTGACACAACGATTTTTGTCTTTTCCAAACGTGCTGAACCAACGACTTGGCCACGCCGAAGCCGCTGCGGGGTCCTCCTGAAGACCTTTTCAAAACGACATAAAATCAAGTCGCTATCTGAGTTTGAGGAGGACACGAAATTTGCTGAACTGACAAGCTGGTTTGCACTGGGAGGGGACGAATTCCTAACTTACGCAGACGAGGCCACAAGCAGGATTATCACAAAAATGCAGAGGACAGGTAAGCCTCTCGGAGAGATCTCGGATGTCCAGCGTGGTGTGACCCCGTTCAATCTCACACCCACGCGCGAGCAAAAATGTAGCGTGCGCGCTTTTGCTGGGACGGTACGCCGATATTCCATTGTAATGGGTCCTCGAAGATTCATTCGATTTGATGACACTCTGGCAGAACCTAAACCCGATCGGTATTTCAAAGGACCACGACTGCTCTTGCGGGAACTTATAAGTCGCCAGTTTAGGCTTCAGGCAGTGAAGACCACCGAGGATTTTGTCACCAACAAATCGATGCAGAGTATTTTGCAAGGCCAGGCCGGGCCAGCCCTGAACTTTATTCTCGGGTGTGTGAACAGCCGACTGATGTCGTGGTACTTTCTGCATCGATCTAACATCGCGCAACGCGACGATTTTCCTAAGATTGTTTTAAAGGAGAGCCGGGGTTTGCCTATCCACTTGCCAAATGTTCACGATCCTGCAGATAAGGCGCGCCACGATAAGCTCGTGGCGCTCGTGGACCAGATGCTAGAACTGCACAACCAAAAGTGTTCCGCTAAGCTGGCACCATCGGAACTAGCTCGTATTGACCGGGAAATCGGTGTAACTGATCGCGAAGTTGACGAATTAGTCTACGAGCTCTACAAAATCACATATGAAGAAAGAAGGCTGATCGAGGAAGGCTAGGTGAACGATATGGCGTATACAATTTTCCTGAGCCACAGCTCTTCAGATAAGGAATGGGTCAAATGGATTGCTGCCAATGCACAGCAGGTGGGTATAGAGGTGTACCTTTACGAACATGACCCGCAGCCAGGCAGACTGGTCGCTGACAAGCTCCAAGCTGCAATCCATGTTTGTGATTCATTGGTCGTGTTGATTACCGGAAACAGTCAATTCTCGCCTTATGTCCAGCAGGAAATTGGATCGGCCAAAGCGCTGAATAAGCCCGTGATTCCACTCGTCCAACCAGGCATTGGCCAGTCGAGCCTCGCGATGTTGCAAGGAGAGGAGTACATACCGTTTGACTTCGCCAGCCCTGAGCATGCAATGTCCGCGCTTTTGGATTATTTACAGAGAGCAAAACAGAGCAAGGAGAAGGGGCAAGGTGCTCTCTTGGTGATTGGAGCGATCATCGTCGGGGCTTTACTCCTCAAAGGCAAGGGCTAAAGGCTTTTGACTTTAACGACATGACCCGGTATGACAACTTGTAGCACTGTTCAAGAGGATGCTGGAACTGCACTGGAAGGAACATTCGGTTTCGCCTTGCCAAATTGTGCACTCGGAACATGACGGCATCGACGGCAAAATCGCTGTGACCGACCGCCCAAGAATGAAATTGCATGTGACAAATCCAACGTCGCGGCCAAGGATCGAGGCTCTTCTCCTCTTGGACCGCGCGAATACGAACGGCCGCGCCATGATTTCTTCCGCATGCGATAAAGAGAGATTTCCATGATAAATAGAATGATTGACTTTTCGAGTCACTTGGATCGAAAGGGCTTTGAATCAGACAGTAAAGCAACATGGGGGCAGTCGTTCTTCGATACTGTGGAAGATCTTAAGTCTCTGCTTAGTCGTCGCCCGCCAGAGCAAAGGTTACAGCAGTTCTTCGAGAGCCATCCGTACCTGCTTCCCGGCATTGACGCCCTACACAACGGTCCTTTGGCTGGAATCGTCGCTACGAAATTCTGTTTAGGGAATTCATTCCAGACTGATTTCTCCTTTGTCAGCGCAAATTCTCAAGAACTACGAATTACCTGCGTGGAGATTGAATCACCCCGGAAGAGCATTTTCAGAAAGGATGGGGAATTCAGCCGTGACTACTTAATGGCAAAACAACAGATTCTGGACTGGATGTTTTGGGCACACCACAACGTTAAACAGGCATTAGATTGTTGGGGCCCTCTCATGGGGGGACGAGTCCGGAGACTACACACGATATATTTCGGGGGCTATCTCGTTTTTGGCAGAAGGGCCGAGATAGATAACCCTAAGAAGCAGGAACGATGGTCAGCGGAAGATCTAACTCTTGCCAGAGGCTTGTCAACCATGACGTATGACAGATTGCTGGACTGGAGAGAAGGTCGCTGGATTCCAAAGATACGGTACGGAAAAATTGCAGTATGTTCTTACAAGGACAGAAGATTCATCGCCAAGAAGCTGTGTATTTAGAAGAACTGGGGTCGACTATGAATGCGGACGAACTAAAAGGGCTGGGGCAGGATGTGTCCAAACTCATCTGGGCAAGTATCAAATTGTGAAATCTGGGCGGTTTATGACATCAGAGTGTAAGAGAGATGGATTTTTGAAGAGAGAGTGAATTCCTCCGGCCTTGTCAGAGAGCAGGAGAGGAGGCTAGCCCCATGCCCGAGACGATGAATCAGATATTAGTCTTGTTGGTTTTCATAGTGCCTGGCTTCATTGTGATTCGAGTGAAGCGCATCGCCTATCCAAGAGCTGAGGAGGCGACGCTCAGCATCGTCCTTGACAGTCTCGCACTCAGCAGCTTGGTTCACGCCATCTGTTTTCCGATTTGGTATTGGATTTATGCTTCTCGGTCTTACGCCACAGCGCCAACTCTCTTCGTGCTGCAGGTGTTCGTGATCCTGCTCCTTGTTCCTGTTCTGTTCGGCATTCTGTTCAATTTTTCTGTCAGGACAGACAAGGCCCGATGGCTTCGTGAATTTCTCTATTTTCCGCATCCCGACCCCACGGCATGGGACTACCATTTTAGAAAGGGAAGGGCCTACTGGATTTGGTTGACATTCAAGAATGGTCAAGTGATGGCTGGGCTCTTCGGCCCAAATTCGTTCGCGGGCTCCTTTCCGAACAGGCAAGACCTTTACATCGAGAAATTGCTTTCACTCGATGAGCATGGTAAAGTCAAATCGTTAATCGAAAACTCTGCGGGAGCGCTCGTAAGGATGGATGATTTGGACCGCATCGAGTTCTTCGAGATCGGAGGAGTCAAAGTATGAGTGAAGAGAAGACAGTTCGTGCACTTCGGGAAAGCCATCAGCCTCTCAAAAATGAGATCACTAAAGGTTATCCGGTTAGTCAGCAGGTAGATCTGGCCAACCTCAAGCCCCCTTCAAACCTCGGAAGCGCGGCTGTCACCCCGCAGAACTCGAATCAGTCAGCTCCTGCCCCCGCCAAGACTAACAAGTGAAGGAATGTCGGTGCCTGACCCGAATTCCTATTACAGCCGTTCAGGGTTGTGTGAGATCAAATCTTTTCTTGAGGTAGTTGAATCGCGAGAATGGGATCCTCCCTTCGTGCTGCAAGCGACCCACGACAATACCCGCCGAAATGCCAAGGGAATCCGCAAGGGCCCGGATTCCGGGTTCTGTAAACTTCGATGCGACAATGAATCGCCGCCATTGGGACTCGGGGATGAGGTGGGTTGTGGCGAAGGCGTCCGCTTCTCGCTCTTTGTCGTTTCCACCGGCGCCATCCTCCAGGAATACGTCGCGTTTGCCATGCAACGCCACATGACCCGCCTCGTGGAAGAAGGTGAACCAAAAGATGTCTTCCACCTTGTACCTACAACTCAATTGGATGATCGGATGATCGCCCACCCATCTTACCGCACCATGGATTGAAGTATGGGGAAGCTCCTCCACGAAAACCACGGCTACACCAGCCTTACGACACGCTGCCGTCAGGGACCGTTTCAACGCGGCGGGACGCATCTTCATGAGACCGCGCATACGACCAAGCTGTTGCTTGAAGACGGTCCGTTCAAATGCCGGCAAGCGGAGCTTTCTGGCCGAGACTTCTCCCAAACGCAACCAGGCCGCCGTGGATTCCGGGCAGGCACGGAAAGCAGTGGACCGGCGGTAAGATGCCGCGGGAGCCGTCCACACCTGGCTCCAGGCGGAAATGCTGCTCACGCCGAAAAATTGAAACATTGCGCGAACCAAGTCGCCGCCTTCTCGCGATTCGGAGAGGACCCCGCGCTGGGTGAGCTCCTTGACGGGGAACCTCTTCACCCACTCTGTAGCAGCTTCCAACGATTTTTGTTCTTTCAGGGAGGCTATCGTTTGTCGGTAGTTTCGCTCCAGGTTGTTCCAAAACGAAGCCGGCAGCGCGAGCACGTGTTCCAACTGCAAGGCAGTTTCTGCGGTAATGGCGGCCTTCCCCTTGATGATTTCGTTTATGGTTTTAAGGGGCCGTCCGGTGCGTTTGGCCAATTCGGCCTGCGAAAGACCGAGCGATTGAATCGTTTCAAGCAGGGTCGCCCCTGGAGGCACGGCGTAGTCCGGCTTAAACTCAATTCTTCTCTTAGCGATCATGGTAGTCCTCAATTGACGATTGGACAGGGATTCTGAGTTTGCCGCCTTCGCGAACTTGCCCGAATGAAAGCTTATTCTCATGGCTTGATTATGTCAATAGTTTTATTAACCCTTAGGGTTAAATAATAATTATAATAGCGCCCTCTCGACGCACACCAAATCCGCGACACCCGATACTGGCGAGCGCCTCGTATTAAGGAATATCGAAATGCCGTCCGATCATCTTGACCTTTGCTTACGGGGGTGGGTTGGCTATTTCAAACCAGAGCGACGGAGGACCAAAACAAGACTCGTCATATAATACTTCGATATGATAGCCTACAGAGAAATCTCCGAACAGTCACCTATTATCTTGCGTCGTTTGGGAGCCTTTTTGGGCCCAGCAAAGCTCGAAGTTCGTGCATCTGGATTCTGCAATGGGCAGGGGGCAAATGCAAGGGTCAATAAGTAGAGACAGCGACCCGTTTGGGAAGGAAGCATCGGAGCATGCGAGTATCGGGAGTTCTCATAGCGCTAATGATGGTGGCGTTCCCTATGGCCTTCTTGGCGCAGACGAAACCGGATAACACGCTCACGGTGCACCAGCGCCCGGTTACAGCGCTGCCGATCGTCGCCCGGATCCCTTTGCCGAAGGAGCCTGATTGGATGGCCCTTGGGTTTGGCTCGGTCTGGGTCGTGAACTACAAGCCGGACCGCTTGTCGCGGGTGGATCCGGTCACGGGCCATCTCCTCGCCGACATTGCGCTGGGGCCCGACGCGTGCCTCGGGGTGGTGATTGCACTTGACCGGGTATGGGTGGCGACCTGTGGCGACGGCGTGATCAACGAGATCGATGCTAGGACGAACGCCGTCGTGCGGCGGATATCGGTTCCGATTACAACAGGACGAGAAGGCGCCTTCGCCATTGCGAACGGCAGCTTCTGGATTCCGGCAAACCTTCCAGATGCGTCTTCATCTGCGGTTGCCCGGGTCGACGTACGCTCAGGCCGCGTCCTGTCCTTGATTCCCGTCGGCGCGAGAACCGATGTGGTGATCGCAGGATTTGGGGCCGTCTGGGCCGCGAGCAGCGCCACTGATACAATTCATCGAATCAATCCATCTCGCAACGCCGTCACAGCACGCGTCGCGGTGGGCCATACCCCCAAATTCATGGCCGCAGGTGAGGGCGGCGTCTGGGTGCAGAATCAAGCGGACGGCTCGGTTTCGCGGGTGGATCCGCGTGCCAACCGCGAGGTTGCCCGTATTGAGGCTGGCGCTCCTACCAAGTGGGGAGACATCGCAACCGGTGATGGCGCCGTTTGGCTCAGCGTGAACGGAAAGCCCGTCACCCGCATCGATCCCCAGACCAACCGCGTGACGCACCAGTTTGTCGGCGGCGATGGAGCTGACGCTATTCGATCAGGGGCAGGAGCGCTGTGGGTCGCGGACCACAAGCACGGTGAACTCTGGAAGATCGATTTCCGTGTACTTCGCCCGGCACCGTGAAGCCTCACTAACGAGTCCGACAAAGTGGTTTGGGTAGCGCCGCCACGGTTTCTGGTGGCGGGGGCGTTGGCGCGCGGGGGGCAGGGTAGCTGAATACATACCGGTCGCCGGCACAAGCCCCCGCCGGGTAGAGAGCACCCGGCGGGGCTACCAAAGCAAGGCACCATCCGAAGTGGTTTGGGTAGCGCCGCCACGGTTTCTGGTGGCGGGGGCGTTGGCGCGCGAGGGGCAGAGTAGCTGAATACATACCGGGCGCCGGCACAAGCCCCCGCCGGGCAGAGAGCACCCGGCGGGGCTACCAAAGCAGGACACAATTGGATATCAAGACAAAGGGGCAGGCTCCGACATCCGGCAACTGTTTCATTGGATGGCAGGGGAGGTTCGTGACGGAATAGCTGTGATTCGGATATTCATCTTGATTCTGACGAAAGCGCCTTCACGAGGCGGTACATGAATTCCATCCCATCGTAAAACTCCCTCACCCCCATGCGTTCATCCTTCCCGTGGGCTCGCACGTCATTGATGTCATCAAAAAGTCCTGAGACACCATACGTGGGCATGCCGGCGATGCGGAGATAGAGCCCGTCGGTCCCCCCCCGTGGACATGACCGGGACGACGGGTACGCCCGGCCAGAGCTCTGCGGTAATTCGATCGGTTGCTCGCACGATCTCCGGCCTGAGTGGCGAGGGTGGGCTTGGATTGGGCTTGTTAACTGGAGAAATCGTGATTTTGTCGTCAGCCAGCACCCGGGTCAGTGTTCGCTGGACTTCCTGAGGTGATTCACCGGGGAGCAACCGGCAATTAACAGTGGCACGCGCGGTCTGAGGGAGTGCGTTGTCCGCATGTCCACCCTCCAGGCGGGTGGCGACGCAGGTGGTTCGCATCAGGGAGTTGAAGTAGGGTGAGGCGGAAGTCAGGCGTGAAACCGCCGCGGGGTCGGGCGGGATCTGCGCGGCCGCCCGCATATCCCGGGCTGCTTGCCCGGTCTCCACTTTGGACATCTGCTCGAAGTAGGCCCGTGTGGTTTCGTTCAGCTTCACGGGGAAGTCGAACTTGGCGAGGCGCGTCAGCCCCTCCGCGAGCTCATAGATGGCGTTGTCCTTGACGGGAAGAGAGCTGTGCCCGCCCCGGTTCCTGGTCTCCAGGCGGAAGCTGAGATAGACCTTCTCACTCGTCTGCAGCTCGTTGACCCAGTGCTTGCCGTCCTTGATCTCGCCGCCCCCTCCATCCGTGTTGAGACAATACTCTGCGTCGATCAGTTCCCGGTGATTCTGCAACAGCCAGGAGACGCCGTTTGAGTCGCCTCCTTCCTCGTCGGCCGTCAAGGCGACAATCAGGTCCCGGTCCGGCTTGAACCCTTCCCGTTTGAGCCGTATCAAATTGGCGATCAACAAAGCATCGCCCGATTTGATGTCGTTGGTGCCGCGTCCATAAAAATACCCATCGCGCTCAAGGAATTTGAAGGGATCAAACGACCAGTCCTCGCGCCGCGCCTCCACCACATCGAGATGGGCCAGCAGAAGAATTGGTTTCCCGGAGCCAGTGCCGCGCAGGCGCGCGACCAGATTTCCCTTCCGCGGATTCGGGCCGAGCACTTGAACATCTGCGGCAGGGTAGCCGGCGGCCCGAAGTCGCGCCGCCATCGCCTCGGCAGCCCGGGTCGTGTTGCCTGAGGAGTCCGTGGTGTTGATCTCGATCAATTCTTTGAAAATGTCGCGGGCCAGTTCCTGTTGAGCCGAAGGCGGCGTGCCGCCTGCCCCCGGCAAGGCTTGAGCCGCAAGAGGCAGTGTTGCAAGAAGAAAAGAAATCATCAGTGTGCTGCCGAATTTCATCCAGAAATCCTCCGTTCCTATCGAGCGACAGCCGAGTGGTATTGGGAGATTAAAACACAATTCCGAACAGCCACCTATCGCCGAATCAAAATTGGAGCTCACGCCATTCATACTGAGGAAGAGAAAGTATAGTGACAAACACGAACGTCATTGAAAATGTCACA
The DNA here is from genome assembly GCA_020073085.1 of Terriglobia bacterium. NCBI lineage: Bacteria > Pseudomonadati > Acidobacteriota > Terriglobia > Terriglobia bacterium. The sequence continues at coordinate 177,599 of JAIQFV010000006.1, forward strand.
AAGTCATGCGTGATTCAACGTAGGCGCGTCCGCCGTGGCGGACGCGCCTACCACGAAGATTTCACAATTACCCCACGAAACTCTAATTCCAATCACGTCTGCCCATGAAGTTTAAAGCTCTTGCTCACTGGATATCAGAGTGATATGGTCCCGAGAGTATTAATTTTCCGTGGTAGACGTCATGTGTCCTATATGAGGCCAGAGGAATCGAAGATGGATGTCATGATTGGATATTGTGGTTTGGATTGTCGGGGCTGTCCAATCCATTTGGCTACTCTCGATCCCGATGACGCCAAAAGACGGACCATGCGAGCTTCTATTGCTCGTCTCTGCTCCGAGCAGTACGGTCTGAACTTGTTGCCCGAGGAGGTTACGGACTGTGACGGATGCCGGTCCGAAACGGGCCGTTTGTTCTCGGGGTGTGCACGCTGTGAGATCCGATCCTGTGCAATCAAGCGAAAGCTCGAGAGTTGTGCCTTCTGCGATGAATACGCCTGCGACAAACTTCGATCTCACTTTGAGACGGACCCAACTGCCGAGGGGCGTCTTAAGGCACTCAGGGGTCAGATGTAGCATCGGCCAGATCGGTTCATGGTGCGACCCCGCGCGGGACTTGACTCGGGGCAAGATGACGCCCGCGGCGCAAGGATCGCAGCTCCCTGTGATTCACGGCCCGGCCCCTAGGCTTGCCGGTGCAGTCCGACCGCCAAGAGCAACCACACAACAGACAGGACCGCCAATCCGAGCGGGGGCGTTTGCGTGGGGCAGGGTAGCTGAATACATACCGGCCGCAGGCACAAGCCCCCGCCGGGCAAAAAGCGCCAGGCGGGGCTACCCAGTCGGAGCAGAAGAATAAATGAGTGTCAGATCTCTGCAAACGGCGATTGACCGAGAAAGGCGTCCTGTTTTCAAAATGAAGAAACAGTATTTCGCGCCTGCAGAGACTTGACACTCGTCATTCAGATCTGTTTTGGAAATCCTGGCGCCGTGTTATCGCAACAACGCGTCCTTTTGCCCTGAGACGTAGACGGGAAATGAGCATCGGTCCGCCTCGGGGATCGTTGCCGCGTTCGGTTGAATCAATTAATTCGAGTTATCTGGATGCTCCCGGTCGCTCCATTCGTTCCCGACAAGCTGGTCATCGTAAAGGAACCGGTAAGGGTGTTTGCTGAGAGCGAGAAATTGTCAATCTGGGTGTAGACGATGAATTCCTGACCCTGCAACAAAATGGATTTCCCATAGCCCATGATTCTCGCCGTCTTGTTCTGAAGTGCGCCATAAACGAAATAGGTTTCCGGCGTCACGGTTTCAAGGCTGGGCGTGGTTCCGGTGATATGTAGATACCCGTTCACCGCCATGCCGTTGACCCAAATCCCTCCATCGCCTGTGAACCCCAGTCCCGAGAGGGTAGCGGAAAAAGAAAATGTGCGCTGCGAAGGCAGCAAGGGAAGCGAAGAAAACTGATTCGACACCAACGTGAGTGCCGTCCCGATGATCGGCGCATCTGACTCGATCTCGAGGCGTCCTTTCCCCAGGGTCAAACCAGGAAAAAACTGATTTAGGAACTGTGGCAAATGACTTTGTGCGGAAAGAGTCAGGGTCTGGGGCGGGGACGCCGTGCCGTTCGTCTCGTTGAACACCGAGAGTTTCACGTTGGCGGTGGTGTTTCCAAGGTTGGCCAATGCCAGCGCAATCGTGGTGGAATCCTCAAATGGAATGGTGGTCATATAGAATTCGGAGGAGGGAGGAACGCCCACGCTGTCGGTTACAGTCGACCCGGCCTTCACATAGTAGGTCAGGTTTCCTTCCAGAGTCGCCGTTTGTATCGTCGGATCCGTGGCTTTGATATAACCGAACCCTGCCTCAATTCCCGCCGCTGCCGTGATGTGAAACGTTTTTGTCCCCCCGGCTGGAATGTCGACGGCCACTTTTCCATTAGCGACCGGGGCGCCGTTCACAATCGGATTCCAGGCCAGTCCCTGCAGGTGAGAAAGATTTAACACACCCGTGTATGCGGTGATGCCCCGATTGGTCGCTACCAGCACGGTCTCATATCCGCCACCTGCGGCGATTTGGCTGAACGCTATGTCCTTTTGTGGCGAAAGATTCTGTCCCCATGTTGGACTGCAAAAAGTCAGAAAAAGGACAGTAATCGAGATTTTCCAAACCATGTTTCCTCCTTTTGGATATCACAGATAAAATTGAATAAGTGAAGAACCGCAAACCCGCCGCCGCTGGTGCTTCCGCGCCGAATTTCCTAGAAGAATCAATTCCTTGAACCGAATCTCAATTTCAAAAATGGGAAAAAGGAATTCCTAGAATAGCCCCCAATTACCAATGGCCAAATTGCGGCCAAGATAACAACTCTAACACCAGCAGAAGAGGTTAATAGCGTTCAGAGTCTTTTCAATACCCTTCTGATCTCAATATACTCACTCCATTAAGGATGTCAAGGTGTTCACGGCAGTTTGGTGACGTCAAGCCGCTTGGGTAAAAACTTGGAGAGTGCGGTTTCGCCACTCTTTTTTCAAACCGTAGAAAGCGGCCTGAATCCGCCTTGAGATCCAAAAACTTTCGCTTTCCGACACCCTGAAATTAAGCTACCATTCGCGCGCATCCACGACACGGCTACCATGGCGTTAACGACAGGCATGACGGTTGGTCCGTACGAAATCACCGGTGCGCTTGGCGCCGGGGGGATGGGGGAGGTGTATTGCGCGCGGGACAAGAAGCTGGGGCGCGACGTTGCACTAAAGGTATTGCCCGAGGCTTTTGCCGACGACCCGGAGCGCATGGCGCGGTTTGAGCGCGAAGCCAAAGTGCTCGCCTCGCTCAACCATCCGAACATCGCCTCAATTTACGGTCTCGAGGACTCCGACAACCGACGCGCGCTCGTGATGGAGCTGGTCGCAGGACCCACGCTGGCTGAGCGCCTCAAGTCCGGCGCCATTCCTGTCGATGAAGCCCTTCCGATCGCCAAACAAATCTGCGACGCCCTTGAATGCGCGCACGAGCGCGGGATCCTTCATCGCGACTTGAAACCCGCCAATGTCAAAGTTGCCCCCGATGGCACGGTGAAGCTCCTGGACTTTGGGTTGGCTAAAGCAATTGAAGGAGATTCCGCAGCTACTGAAAGTTTGGAATCCCCGACTGTCAGCGTCCGGGCAACACAAGCAGGTCTTATACTCGGCACGGCGGGGTACATGTCGCCGGAGCAAGCCAGAGGCAAGCCCGTCGATCCCCGGACCGACATCTGGGCCTTTGGCGTTTTAATGTTTGAGATGCTGACGGGCCAACCGCTGTACTTCGGCGACACAATTTCCGAAATCCTCGCGAAGGTCATTGAGCGCGAGCCGGACCTCCACCGATTGCCTCCAAGCACTCCTGCATCCATCCGTGAGTTAATTCGCCGCTGTCTCGTTAAGAACCCGCGGCAGAGATTGCGCGATATCGGCGATGCGCGGCTTGTACTTGAGGAGTATCTGGCCAATCCTTCCACGACGCAGCCGGTCGCCGGGGCGGCGATGTCTCCGGCTCGATCATGGGTTCTGCTGTGGTTGTTCGGCGGCCTTGCCTTGGGCGCACTGGTGGCAGGCACCGTAGTCTGGAAGCTGATGCCTGCGGCCCCGCCGCCCCCGACCATGCGTTTCAGCGCCGTCACCAACTTCACCGGTGTTGATGCAATGCCTGCTTTCTCACCCGACGGGCGCTCCGTGGCTTTTTTGTCAAATCGGGGCGGCCAGTTTGATATTTGGATGGGACTGATCACTGGCGGGAGCCCCGTCCGCATCACCAACGATCCCAATCTCAAGGCGCGGCCCCACTGGTCTCCTGACGGCTCCAAAATCTCCTACTCCCGCTTGAATGAAAGTGGCTTGTGGGATGTCTGGACGGTGCCTGCATTGGGCGGGACACCACGCAAGTTATTGACAAACGCTTACGAAGCTGCCTGGGCACCCGATGGTCGCTCGCTGGCCTACGCCAATTCCTCCACTCGAACGATTTGGATCTGTGACGCGATGGGAAGCAATGCGCGCGCTTTGACTCAGCCTGAGAGTCAGACTTCCCACATCGAGCCCGCGTTTTCGCATGATGGACGAATCATCGCTTTTGTCCGTCGAAACGCCGGCCCTCGCGGAGAGTTAGCAACGGTAGATCTATCCTCAGGGAAAGTGAAGAGGCTAACCGACGACGGAGTTTCGGCTCGTTCGCCTGTCTGGTCCGTAGACAATCGGTTCGTCTATTTCGCGTCCACCCGCGGTGGCACGATGAACCTCTGGAAGATTGCCGCTCACGGCGGCCCACCGGTGCAAATCACTGCCGGCCGCGGAGATGACTCCGAGCTGGATCTCTCTGCGGACGGTCAGAAGATTGTTTTTGCCAGTCACCGCTCCATCATCAATTTGCTGGAAGTGACGATCGACTCGAACACGGAAGCCGGCCGCAGATGGCTCACCACCGACGCCGCCCGCAGCACATTCTCGCCCGCCTATTCCCCCGATGGTCGCCGGATTGCGTACTTTACCAACCGCAAAGGCGCTGAAAATGAGTCTATTTGGATGATGGATGCCGACGGCTCCAACCCCGTCAAGTTGGTAGAGGACGGTAGCTTAAATTACTTTCCACGCTGGGGCCCCGACGGGCAGTATTTGATTTTTGCATCCGGCCTTCGCGGGGATGCCGCCCAGCGGAACCTTCGCCGGCTGAGTCTGTCGGGGACGGTGCCGGAGGATCTCCCTGCCGAGCCACTTGAAACCCCTTGGGGTGATGTCGGGCCAGATGGTCGCTTGGTCTTTAGCGCGAAAGATGGCCAGGTCCAGCTCTTTAATCAGGGGAATAGCAAGACGCAAGCCCTCGACTCGGTCCGGGGAAGCATCTTATCCTGGGCGACTGACGGTCGTCATATCGCCTCCGTCATCTTAGCTCGCCAATTGGGCGATCCCGAGGCTGGTGTGTGGGTCTATGATTTGAGTGGAGGAGCTGCGCGCCAAGTATTTCGCGGTTGGGCATGCTACTACAAATGGATCGGCCCTGACGAACTCTTTGTCCTCGAAGGGAAGCCGGACCTCACTGCTATTCTTTGGCGTGTTCGCCTCGATGGGTCACTGCCGGTGCGTATGCGGACCTCCCTCCGGCTCAGGTACTCCCCTCAGGACATAGGCGCATTCCTAGCCACTTCCTACGCGCGGTTCGATATCCATCCTGACCACCGCCGGATTGTGATTGAGGCCTTCCGTTTCCAAGAGGCCGACATCAGCATGATCGAAAACATCCGCTAGCCGCCTATGCCATTCGCACCCCCGCCCTAGCCTCCTGACAAAGTCTCTCTCAAAACAAGGTCGCCCGCCGTGGCGGGCCAATAGCGCATGTGTGCGCCACCCCGCCCGATTTTGATAGGGGTCTTCGTATTTCACCCACCTGAATGAGCTCCATGACAGGAGCGCGCGGGCTCATTTGAGGTTGAAACCACAATTTTGTCGGGTGGAAAACGAGTGGTGTCGGAGAGAACTACAAGCCGCTGAAGTGAAAAAAGAATATTGGTAGCGGCGTGTGGACTCGAACCACAGACCTAGGGATTATGAGACCCTCGCTCTACCACCTGAGCTACGCCGCCACACTGCAAGATCCACCGCGAAGTGGGCAGAAAATATTAAGGCGTGACGTCTGTGTTTGTCAAACGTTAACCATGTCCCTGAGAAGGTCACTTGAGACCGTCGGAGGGTATAGATTCAAGCCTATAGATCAGAATCCAAGTGTGCAAATCAGAAAGCGCGAAGGCGAGTGGAAGCACAGAGGGAGCACATGGGGGAGAGGAGGATAGCAGGAAATAGTTTTGGGGATCTGGACTGAATCTGTCGCCCCGTCGGGGCTCAAGCCACGTTTTCCTTGCTTACCCCACCCTCGCCCCGCAAAGAGCGCGGGGCTCAGGTGGGGCCACAATCTGACGCCCTCCGGGCTTTGGATCTACTTGGCGGACTTTGTAGTTTGCTTTGGCCTGCACTAAGTCCGGAGACGCCAATTGATTCTCTTCTGGGGCTGACTTTAACCCCAGCCCTTCCGTCGGGCGTGGTAGGGGCGGCGTGTCGTGCGCCGTTGCGAAGAGGCACCTTTCACCAGGTCGGCGACCAGGAATTGAATCTTGTGGGAGTCCGCGTCCACGCGATCGACAAGCACACTGATGCGGTCGCCGATGCGGAAGGATTTCTTGGAACGATCGCCCACCAGAGACTGCATGCTTTCGCGGTACACATAGAAATCATCAATCAATGATCCCACTGGAACAAACCCTTCGATGAACAGATCCAGGAGTTCCACGTAGAACCCATTCTTGTTGACGCTGATGATCAATCCCGGGAGCTCCTCCCCGACCCGTTCCTGCATGAACTTCGCCTTCTTCCACTCCATCAACTCGCGCTCCGCTCCGTCGGCCCTGCGTTCCGCGTCGCTGGACTCGGATCCGATGGTGGCAAGCTGCTCGTTCGAGTAGGGCGAACCTCTTCTTGGGAGACGCGTTTTGACGCTGCCGGCCGTCGAGGGCTGTTCCACGGAACCGGGCCGACGTGCACTCCGCACCCGCTCCCGAATCGCGCCGGATTCATTCTGGTCGGGGCCGATGAGTGATTTCAAGATGCGATGGACAATCAAGTCCGGATACCGGCGGATGGGGGAGGTGAAATGCGTATAGCACCCCGAAGCCAGCCCAAAATGCCCCAGGTTGAGCTCGCTGTAACGCGCTTGTTTGAGGGATCGCAACATGAGATAGGAGAGGATCCGCTCCTCCGGCTTCCCGACCACCCGTTCCGCGAGTTTCTGATAATGAGCCGGGGTCACGACGAGATCGGTGGGCTGCAGCCAGAGGTTGGACCTGGCAAATCCAGCGGCCGTGGAGCGTCGAACCTCTGACCCTGGACTCCGCCCCCGTCTCTCCCTTCCCCTCGCCTCCTTCTCCACTGGCAGCTTCTTGACCACCAGGTCAATCCCCAGCGAGTATCCGAAGCTCCGCGCGATCATCTCGAATTCGGCGACTTTGGCGGGGTCGGGCGCCTCATGAACTCGATAAAGCGACGGGATTTCACGTTCAAAGAGTGCTCGCGCCACGGTTTCGTTGGCGATCAGCATGAACTCTTCGATGAGGCGGTGGGCGATGTTGCGCTCGCTGCGGACCACGCCGGTCATAATCCCGTTTTCGTCGAAGGTAATGACGGGCTCGGGCAGATCGAAGTCGATCGAACCCCGCGCGTCACGCATGCGGTTCAAGATCACTGCCAATTCCTGCATCCGGTGGAAGGTCTCCACCAGCGGGGCGTAGCGCGCCATGACCGCTTTGTCGCCATCTACCAGGATCTTCGCCACGTTGGTGTAAGTCATCCGTTCCACGCTTCGGATAACCCCCTGGGCGAAGCGATGATCCTGCACCCGGCCCTGGGAATCAATTTCCATAATGCAGGATTGCACCAGTCGATCCACCTTCGGATTCAAGCTGCAAATTCCGTTGGAAAGCTCTTCGGGGAGCATGGGAACGGCCCGGTCGGGGAAGTAGACGGAGGTTCCACGCAGTGAGGCTTCCAGATCGAACTCCGAACCCGGGGTCACGTAGTGCGCGACGTCGGCTATATGGACCTGCAACTCAAAACTCCCGTTCTCGAGGCGCCGGACGTAAACCGCGTCGTCAAAATCCTTGGCGGTTTCACCGTCAATCGTGACAATAGGTTGGGACCGAAAATCCTCACGTCCCCCGATTTCCTCAGTGCTCACCTCCTGGGGAACCGCGTGTGCTGCCTCCATGACTTCCTCAGGAAAACGATGCGGAAGGTGATGCTTCCGGATCATGATTTCCACGTCGATGCCGAATTCCCCGGGCTTGCCGAGGACCTCCGTGACCCGTCCCCGGGGCGATTCCAAAGGGGTGGGAAAGCTGGTGATTTCGACATCGACGATGTCACCCTCCGTAGCCCGGCCTTCTTCACCTGATTCGATTATCACCTGGTGGAGAAACTTCTCGTCCAAGGGGAGCACGACGGCGGTTGATCCCCGACGTCTGAATTGTCCGACCATGGAGGAGAACCTTCTTTGCAGGACCTTGACGATGTGGCCTTCCGCCCGCCCGTCCCTCTTGATGGCATCGATCTCGACCTCCACCTGGTCTCCATTCAGGCCGCCACGCATCTGCAAAGGGGGGATAAAGATATCTCCTTTAATGGGGATAGTGCTTCCCGCAAGAGCGCGCGGGGGAGCGGGGCGAGTGGCGTGGGCCCTGGGTTTCGATGTGACTTGATCAGGAGCTGGGGAAGAATTCGGGCTCGTTCCTTTTTTCAGCGCCAATCCTTCGACTTCGACGAATCCGTACCCGTCACGGTGCGTGATGAGCCGGCCAGCCAGCCGGTTTCTGGAAGTGGCGGGTTCGGTGTGAGTTCTTCCGTCCCTTGAGGGGGCTCTTGAACTGCTGCCCGCAGCATTCTTGGATCCCCTTTCAGCCTGTGGGAGCCGAAAGCGCCCACCCCGAAGCTTCTCAAGCTCGCCTTCCCGCACCATTCGATCCAGGCATTCTCTCAGGTGGCGACGATCGCCCGGCTTGAGACGAAGCACTCGGGAGAGATGTTTGATCTTCATATGCGGCTCCCGGGACTCGTGGAAGGCCTCCAGGATTTTTTCTTTGGTGGCGGTCATGGTTAGGGTCAAAGTGGTCCTAATTCCGGTCACCATGGTAACACCGGGGGCGCACGGATTTTTGATTTTCTTGCAGAGAGGACGGCAGCACTTGTGCACAACGAGAATGAGGAGCCGTGGTAGCCGGGATGAATTGCTTTTTGATTCATCCCGGGATCGCGGTTTCCAAAACTTGATTGCCACACAATTCTTTTTTATGAAACAGTGCATCGCAGACTTGCAATACACAATCCTTCAGATCATCAAAAAACCAGAAGTGGCACGGAGAACCAATGGCGCCTTCCGGAGGTCCCAGCGAGCTGGCGAAGCCTGAAATCAAGCAGTTCGCGGCATTTTTCCTTGCCAATCCGGGGGTATCAAAGTAGAATTCGACCGGCTTGGGCTCCCTTTCGAGGATTAGCTCCATAATTGAGGTGTGTCGGCGGTCGGACAACCCCTGAGGGAGAAACCTAATCAGATTGGATTCACCGGAGGATTAATGCCGGGATTCAATACTGTGGACGATGTTTGAGGTGAATGAATGTACAGTGATGGCGTACTTCCTGAACAAACAGGTCCCCGGGGGCGACTGGGTTCCATGCGTGGTTCCGCTCTCCTTTCCGGTTTAGCGAACGTCGCTTGGAAGACCTTTCAGGCGTTCAACCGGATGTTTCCTGAAGGAGAGCAGATTTCACCGAAATGGGCGCCGGGAAAATTATTAAAAAGTTATGAACGCACCGCCCCAACGCTGGGTGTTCCGAGGCAGACCGATTCACTCTGTCCGAAATGCGTGAAGGAAGTGCGCGACGCGGTGATGACCGGGCAAAAGGATTTGTCCGAGTTCTACGGCAAGCATTCCGGCGAAATCAAGGCGGACATTGTTGAAGTGGAGGGCAAGGTCCTGATGCGGAAGACCTGCCCGAAGCATGGGGATATTGAAGACATCCTTTCGACCGATGTGGAGTGGACCAAGCGCATTGAATCGCTCTTCTTCGGCCGCGACTTCCGCTGTAGCGATGACACTGATGTTCATAAGCATGGAACTTCCACGATCAAATTCGGGCGAGGGGCCGTCCTCACGGTCGATCTGACCAACCGATGCAACATGATGTGCAATCCCTGCTTCATGGATGCCAACCAGGTAGGTTATGTCCACGAACCCGATTGGGAGGACGTCAAAGGGATTCTGGATCGCGCGGTGTCTTTTAAACCCAAACGGCAGTCCATCATCTTATTCTCCGGCGGCGAACCCACCGTTGCCTCGACGTTCCTGAAGGCAGTGGCTTATGCCAAGGAAGTTGGATTTTATCGCATCCTGGCGGCCACGAATGGGATTCGTTTCGCTCAGGATCCGGAATTCACGCGCCAGGCGCACGAAGCGGGGTTGCATGGGGCTTATCTGCAGTTCGACGGGGTGGGTGAAGATGTGAACGCCCACCGCGGCGTGGGCAACCTGTTCGATGTCAAGCTCCAAGCCATCGAGAATATGGCCAAGGTCGGCATGAAGACCACCCTGGTGACCACGATCCTGAATGGGGTCAATAATCATCGGATCGGGAAGATCGTGGAGTTTGCCTTGCAGAATATCGATAAGGTCCAGACCATTGCATTTCAACCCGTCTCTTTCACCGGCCGCGATGAAGACATCGACGACCGGCGACGCAAGGCGCAGCGCTACACGCTTTCTGAGATGTGCGATGACTTGAAGGTACAGCTGGGACCCGATCTTCAGCCGATGCGCGATTGGTTCCCCCTCTCTTCTTATTCTGCGTTCACGTCCGTGATGGACATGCTGGCCGGTGCCGATGCGCCGTGGGGTTGGAGTGCGTGCAATTGTCATCCCAATTGCGGCATCTTCACGCTCATCATGGTGAATCGCGCGACCGGGGAATGGTGCCCCATCTACAAGTTCTTCAACTACGAACAGTTCATCAAGGATGTCGCGGTCATCACCGATAGCGCGCGGGGGAAAACCCTCACTACGGCGCAGTTGGCGATGGCCATCATGCGGAATTATGATGCCAAACAGGCCCCCCGGAATTTTCCCATCGGCCAGTTGGTTTCACTCTTTAAACCCGCCTCTGAAACCGCCAACAGCGACCGCAACGACCGCATGAAGACGCGTTCGGAGAAGGACGAATGGCGCGTGTTGTGCGTGGAGGGGATGTGGTTCCAGGATCTCTTCACCTACGATTTCCGCCGGACCGAAATGTGTGTCATCCCCTATGGAACCCAGGAAGGCGAGATCTCCTTCTGCGCGTACAACACCGGAGTCGGCTGGCGTCAGCTCATCGAAAGCATGCGTATGACGGCGACCACGGCAGAGTGGTATAAAAATTTCGGACGCCACAAGGTTTATGCGGCGGGGAAGCCAGTCGAGTTGCCGACGACGGAACACCACCTCAGCCTGCCGGTGTTCAGCGAATCGACGGGATCACCGGGCCCGTCCCCGGATGTCCGCCTGGAAGACCTTGACTTCGGCGGCGGCGCCATGCACGGTGGGGCGGCGCGCCCTCATGAACCGTCGAAGGAGGAGCAGTTCCTCTCAACTGGCAAGTAATGTGCCGACTCTCCACTCAGCACGCTCAAGAGCCCAATCCGTTTTCCGCGGATTGGGCTTTTTGGCGATGGATGCAGTCCTCTCACGGACCAACCCGTCCAATGCATGAAGAAGCTTGATGAGGTCCAGCCCAGGGAAACCCGGAGAGCGGTTCTTGCGCTTCTTGGTGGCTGGAATCCTTCATGGTATATTTACCCGCCTCGGCTTCCGGCCCGGCCGCCACTTTAGGAATTCGAACCCATTCGACTGCGCTCCCGTCTTCCTGATGCCGCACTAACATCGTGGAATTAATACAGACGTTGGAAATGGCGTTACGTCGGGTAATTGGGGAATCCTCGTGGTAGGGGCGCATAGCTATGCGCCCCTACGTTGATCATGCGCGATTTTGAAGCGTTCTCAAAGGCGTTTGTATTAGAAATCATCAAATTATCGATTTTGGAGAAATCAAATGAATTATTTCTTGAACGAGCAACAACAGACCATCAAGGAACTCTGCCACAAGATCGGCGTTGAAAAAATCAAGCCGGTGCGGGCGGAGTACGATGAGAGTGGAAAATTCCCCTGGGACATTGTCAAGGTGCTGGGAGAAACCGACATCTGCGGTGTGTACATCCCTGAGGCCTTTGGCGGTTTGGGTGGCGGCATCATGGAAATGGTCATCGCCACCGAAGAGTTGTCCCGCTTTTGCGGCGGTATTGCACTCGCCTTTGCGGCGACCGGCCTGGGGACATTTCCCATCCTGCTTTTCGGGACCGAAGAGCAGAAGAAGAAGTATCTGCCCGACATTGCTTCCGGGAAGAAACTGGCGGCCTTTGCCTTGACCGAATCGAGCGCGGGAAGTGACGCGGGAGCCATTCGAGCCACTGCAACGAGGGACGGCGATCACTATAAATTGAATGGAACGAAGCAGTGGATCACCAACGGCGGAGAAGCGGAGACTTACACGGTGATTGCGTTGACCGACAAGTCGAAGGGCGCCCGCGGGGCCACCGCCTTTGTTGTGGAAAAGGGGACCGACGGCTTCTCCTTCGGAAAGAAGGAAAACAAGATGGGGATCCGTGCCTCGGCAACGCGGGAGCTGGTTTTCGAGGACTGCAAGGTCCATAAAAGCCAGATGCTCGGGCGCGAGGGGATGGGTTTCATCGTGGCCATGAAGACCTTCGATATTACCCGTCCCGGCGTGGCTTCCCAGGCGGTGGGAATTGCCCAGGGCGCTTTGGACGAGGCGCTTTGCTATTCGCGCGAACGGCATCAGTTCGGCAAGCCCATCTCGTCGTTCCAGGCCATCCAGTTCATGCTGGCCGATATGGCCATGAAGATTGAAGCCGCCCGCGCCCTGGTGTATTGCACCGCGCGCATGATCGATGCGGGCGAGACGAAGGTCTCCAAGGAGAGCGCCATGTGCAAGACACTGGCCTCCGATGTCGCCATGGAGGTCACCACGAATGCGGTTCAGATCCTCGGCGGCTATGGTTACATGAAGGACTACCCCGTGGAAAAGATGATGCGCGATGCGAAGATCACTCAGATCTACGAAGGCACCAACCAGATCCAGCGTCTGGTCATCGCCAGTAACTTGATCAAAGAGGCCGCCGCCGGGCTGGCATAGGATTGTTTTCTGGATGAACCGGATTCAGATTTCAGTTTGCATGGGCGCGCATGGGCGGAACAGGAGTTCGTGCGAAAGCGCTGCCGTTTCCTGTGTTGATGAATCAGGCACGATAGAGGCCGGCCTCAGTGGTTCGCCGCAACCCTGGATCCCGCCGCTGAGGCCTTGGCCTTTATTCCGAATTCCGCAAGCCGCAATTCCGAAATGAGCCGCCTCCTTGTCGGTCTGGGTGAGATTCTCTGGGACCTCCTTCCATCAGGCATGCAATTGGGCGGGGCCCCCGCCAATTTCGCTTTCCATGCCCGGGCCCTCGGAGCTGATGCGGTCGTGGCGTCAAGCGTGGGCGCCGATGAACCGGGACGCGGAATCCTCGATCACCTTGACTCCCTGGGCTTGAATCACGACTACATCATCACCGATCCAGTTCACCCGACGGGGGCCGTGTGGGTTAACATCGATCGGAACGGGAATCCTGCTTACGTCATCCATGAGCATGTTGCCTGGGACTTTCTCCCGCTGACCCGGCAATGGCTGGGGTTGGCCGGCAGGGCGGACGCCATCTGCTTCGGATCGCTGGCCCAACGCTCTGAGGTCTCCCGGACGACGATCCGGGCATTGCTTGAGAAGACCTCGCCCAACGCCTTGCGCATCTTCGATGTGAATTTGCGGGCTCCGTTCTTCACCCGCGAGGTCATCGAGACCTCGCTTCAACTCGCCACGGTGCTCAAGGTGAGCCGCGATGAACTGCCCGTTGTGGCCCGGCTCCTTTCGATGTCTGAACATGGACCCATTTTATTGAACACGATCATGCAGCGCTATAATCTCCGGCTGATCGCTCTCACCCGAGGCGGGGAGGGGAGTGTTCTTTATTCAGGGGGACGGAGCTCGGACCATCCTGGTTATCGCGTTGAAGTCATCGACTCCGTGGGAGCCGGAGACGCCTTTACGGCCGCCCTGGCACTGGGAATGTTGAAAGGATATGATTTGGACCGGATCAATGACTCTGCAAATCGGGTGGCCTCCTTTGTCTGCTCGCAGGCGGGAGCCACGCCCGCGCTCCCAGAGGAATGTACAGCGCTTTTTTGAGGAATTGCTCCCGGTCGTTTCACTGCAATGAATCACTCCGAGATCTTAAGGAAGCTCAAATCGATGTTCAATCCCGAGGCGATTGCCGCAATGGCGCGCTTTGGGATTCACGAGACGAAGGCCTACGGCGTTTCGACCCCAGTTCTTCGGAGACTCGCCCGGGAGATTGGCCTTCTGTTTGTCTTCTGGGCCTGCATTATCACGGCCACGCTCTTTGGCGTCGCTCCGGGCCTGGATCGATCCACAGGCAGAGCGACTCGCCGCATGATGGCGGTAACCTTCGACGATCTTCCTGTAGCCACCACCACCTGGACCGATACAGCGGCCCAGACGAAAATCACCTCAAATCTTGTTCGAACGGTAGTTGCAAACAAGATCCCTGCGATTGGCTTCGTCATCGAAAAGAAGCTCTTCCAGGACGAAAAGCGGGACGAGGGGCGCGTGGCCCTGCTCCAAATATGGCTCGACGCCGGGCTGGAATTGGGAAACCACACTTATTCTCATGCGGACTTGCATCAGACCCCGTTGGTTGACTATGAGCAGGACATTCTCCGTGGAAGCGTTGTGACGAGTGGGTTGATGCAGAAGAAAGGAATGAACCTTCGCTATTTTCGTCACCCGTTTCTCCACACGGGAAGAAGCCTCGAAATCCGCCTGGACCTGGATGCCTTCCTGACTTCTCATGGCTACCGTGTCGCCCCTGTTACCATTGATAACTCCGACTGGATATTTGCCCGCGCCTATGACCGCGCGGTCTTTGAGGATGACAAGGGGCTGACTCGGCGCATCGTTCAAGCATACATTCCTTACATGGAGCGGAAATTCGATTATTTCGAGAGGCAATCCGTCGCCTTGTTCGGAGCTGAAATCAGGCAGGTGCTCCTGCTGCATGCCAATCGGCTCAATGCCGACCACTTCGAGGACTTGGTCAGGATGATGAGAAAGCGCGGATATGGGTTTATTACCCTGGACGAGGCTCTCCAGGACAAGGCTTACCGGTCTGTGGATACCTTCACGGGGCGAGGGGGAATCTCGTGGCTGCACCGTTGGGCGATCTCTCAAGGAAAGAATGGGCCCTTTTTCGCGGGAGAACCATTGACCCCGGAATTCGTAATGAAGGAGGCAGGAGTCAAGGCGGAGTAGGGGGCGTTTGGGGAGGGTCAGGAGGCCGGACGCCAGAATTCAGACCCGCGAAGCCGGAGGCCGGACGCAGGAAGCCAGAAACAAGAAGATTCTGCTGGTCTGCATGGTTCTGGCTCTCCGGTCGCCTCCTCCCGGCTTCCATCTCTTCTCCGGCTTCAGGCGTCCGGCTTCTGACTTCGTTATCCAGACCGGACTTTCTTCGACCGAATCAAAGCTTAGAAAAGGGTCAAGAATGAAGCGAGGCGTCGACTACATCGGTGTTGGCGTGGGGGCCATTCTTGTGGATGGCGACGGGCGGCTTTTCCTTGCGCGCCGCGGTCCTCGGGCCAAAAACGAGCGAGGTCTCTGGGAATTTCCCGGAGGATCAGTTGAGTTCGGAGAACAGCTCGCCGCGGCGCTCCAGCGGGAGATGCGCGAGGAATACGGGATCGAGATCTCGGTCGGTGACCTCCTCGACGTGGTTGACCATATCCTTCCCGAAGAAGGTCAGCATTGGGTGTCTCCAACCTATATTTGCAGGATCACTTCCGGGACTCCCGAAATCCTCGAGCCTGACAAATGCGCCGAAATCGGTTGGTTTCACCTCCATGAGATTCCGGCCCAGTTGACGCAGGTCACGCGGATTAATTTCGAGCACTACCGACAGCGCCTCGATTCAGCAGCGCTTTCCAGAAAGACAGATCACGATCGGTCACACCCCACGGTACGTAGTTAAGGCGGGCGACGATGACTTGGGTGGCTCACGGCGGCGGATAGGTTGGTGTAAATAGGGCCGTTTCCGGGTGAGACCCAGAGAACGGATGTTCTAGATTTTGGTGTCAGTCATGGTTCCTGACTGGGCGCCGAGGGAATGAAGATGAGACTCCCCAGGACAATGCGCGCGATGGTGTTGAAGGCCCAAGGGCAACCCCTGCGGCTGATGGAAGTCCCGGTGCCGCACCCGGCCTCCGGGCAGGTTCTGGTTCGAATCCGCGCGTGTGCCCTGTGCCGCACCGATCTTCACATCTTGGACGGAGATCTCACCGCACCCAAACTGCCCCTGATCCCGGGTCATCAGATTGTAGGAACAGTGGTTGATGTGGGGAGTCATGTCGCACAATTTGCACTCGGAGAACGGGTTGGAATTCCCTGGCTGGGGTACACCGATGGAACGTGCCGTTACTGTAGCCGGGGGCAGGAAAACCTGTGCGACCACCCGCTATTCACGGGATACACCATTGACGGCGGATACGCCGAATACACCGTTGCCGATCAACGCTATTGTTTTCGTCTCCCGGCGCTGTATGGAAATGCTGAAGCCGCTCCGCTGTTGTGTGCCGGACTGATTGGCTATCGCACCTACCGGTTGGCGGGGGAGCACGTCGAGCGCTTGGGGATTTACGGATTTGGCGCAGCCGCTCATATTATTGCCCAAATCGCAGTTCACGAAGGGAAACGCGTTTATGCTTTCTCGAGACCGGGCGACGTCAAGGCGCAGGAATTTGCGCGCAGCCTGGGTGCCGTATGGGCAGGGGATTCAACCCAAACACCGCCCGAGGCGCTGGATGCCGCTCTTATCTTTGCACCGGTTGGGCCGTTGGTCGTGACGGCCCTGCGAGCCACCGCCAAGGGTGGGACCATTGTCAGTGGCGGAATTCACATGAGCGACATCCCTTCGTTTCCCTATCGGCTGCTGTGGGAGGAACGAACGATTCGCTCGGTCGCGAACCTGACGAGGCAGGACGGGGAAGGGCTGCTGGACATCGCCCCCAAAGTCCCGGTAAGAACGGAGGTTCGGTTGTTTCCATTGGAGCAGGTCAACGAAGCGTTGTCATGCTTGCGCGAAGGACAGATCCAGGGTGCCGCCGTCCTGAACATTTCAGAGGAGTGAATGACAAGGCCCTTGTCCGCCTCCCGCCTACTTTATGTCTCGGCGACGGCAAATACGTTTACAGGAGATGTCTCCCTTATCTCCTCAATTCAAAATTGGGCGCCCGCAATTTCACTTCCTACGTTAAACTGTAGCCATGAGGACTGTGAACTTCATTATTTTTCTGGGAATCTTTTTTTCTATTTACGGATTGGTGAATTTCTATATTTTTGTTCGAGGCTGGCAATCCATCCCGCCGGGTTCCACCCTCCGAAGTGCCTATGCGATTGTATTCTGGGTGCTCGCGCTCGCTTTCATCCTTGGACGGACACTGGAAAACATGTGGCCTTCCCCACTCAGCGATCTATTCGTCTGGATGGGTTCATTCTGGATTGCGGCGATGATTTATTTCTTCATCGCCTGTGTGGTGTTTGACCTCCTGCGGCTCGTCCACCACTTCCGCCCTTTTTTCCCGCCTCCGGTGATGGCCTATTACACACAATCAAAGTATGTCGCCGCGGCGGGGACCATCGGCCTGGTGGCCCTCCTGCTTTTGGCGGGACACATCAACGCCTTGATCCCGAGGGTCAAAACACTTGAGCTCACCATTCCCAAGAAGGTGGAGGGCATGAAGAGTGTCAACATCGTGGCGGCCTCCGATATCCATCTGGGAACGATTGTGGGCCGGCAACGCTTCGACCAGGTTGTGGAGAAGATCAACAGTCTCGCTCCTGATATCGTCCTGCTGGCGGGCGACATCGTGGATGAGGACCTGGCCCCTGTCATCAAGCAAAACCTCGGGGAGGCGCTCCGGAACATCAAGCCCCGGTACGGGGTGTATGCGATCACGGGGAATCACGAATACTTCGGAGGGGTCGAGGCTGCCTGCACTTACCTCGAGGAACACAATGTCGTGATGTTGCGGGACCGGGCGGTGAAAGTGAATGGGACTTTCTTCCTCGTGGGCAGGGAGGACCGTTCCTACAACCACCGCATGGGCAGACAGCGGAAAACCCTGAAGGAATTGATGGCCGGGGTGGACCGCCAGTTCCCCGTGATCCTGATGGATCATCAGCCCTTCCGCCTGAACGAGGCCGTGGATCAGGGTGTTGATTTGCAGATTTCCGGACACACACACCACGGGCAATTGTGGCCTGTGAATTACATTATCCAAGCCCTTTTTGAACTGGGATGGGGCTACCGGAAGATCGGGAACACTCATGTCTATGTTTCCAGTGGACTCGGCACCTGGGGGCCTCCCGTTCGAATTGGCAACCGCCCTGAGATTGTCAATATTCGATTGCATTTCCAATAGTGGGTTTCCACAAAGAGACCCGAAGATCTCCCTGACGTCCCTGAACCGGATGAATCCGAACCAAGCCACCTTTTGATGGGTTCTATTCATGAGTGTTCAATTGTGAACAGACAGGACAGTGTATTCAGATGCTATTATGGTGTCGTCCAGAATGACTCGAGAGGTGAAATTTATCACTTGCTCAGTTTTTGTTTGAACTCTTTTCCGTTAAAGCGCATGATGTCCTCTTTTTTCTGGAGGCAATCCCCATCTTAAAACTCAGAGGTCGTCAGTGAACGATACTACTATGGTTGCGGCCGCCGCGCGCCGCATTAACCTGTTTCTTATCAAGCCTTCGAATTATGATGACGATGGATACGTTGTCACGCATTTTCGTGGGGTTCTGCCTTCCAACACGCTGAGCTGTCTGGCGGCACTTACCGAGGACGTCCTCAAGAGAAAGACGCTTGGAGAAGGGCTCGATATACGGGTGCATCTCCTTGATGAGACCGTCCAAAAAATCCCCGTCAAGAAAATCTGCCGCACGGCCAGGCGTTCCAAATCACAGACGATCGTGTGCCTGGTGGGTGTGCAATCCAATCAATTCCCGCGTGCGTCCGATCTGGCGCGCCAGTTTCGGGCTGGGAATTGCACGGTCCTGATTGGCGGGTTTCACGTCAGCGGATACCTCGCCATGCTGCCCCAGATTCCACCTGAAATTCAGGGACTGATGGATGCCGGGGTTTCCATTGTCAAGGGTGAAGTGGAGGAGACCTGGGCGGGGATCTTGAAGGATGCCCTCGAAGGGAAGCTGAAGCCGCTCTACGATTTTGTCGACGACAAACCGGATCTCTACGACAAACCCATCCCGCTGATCGACACAAGGCTGCTGAAGCGGTTCATGGCCTCGAATTTTGGAACTATTGATTGCGGGCGTGGCTGTCCGTTCAATTGCAGCTTCTGCACCATTATCAACGTCCAGGGTCGCAAGATGCGCGTTCGCTCGGCCGAGTGTATTGCCACCGCCATCCGTGAAAACTGGCACCGCAGCAAGGTGGATTTTTATTTCTTTACCGACGACAATTTTGCCCGCAATCTCCAATGGGAAAAAATCTTTGATGCCTTGATCGACTTACGTGAGAAAGAAAACATCGACCTCCGCTTCATGATGCAGGTAGACGTGCTCTCTTACAAGATCAAGAACTTCGTTGAGAAAGCGCGCCGGGCGGGTTGTACGCAGGTGTTTATCGGCATGGAATCGATCAACCCCGAAAGCCTGAAAGATGCCGCCAAGGCGCAAAATCAGGCCGCTGATTATGGCAATTTGATCCAGGCATGGCACGACGTTGAAATTGCCACGCATGTCGGCTACATCCTGGGATTTCCGCACGATTCGCCGGAGTCCGTGCGGCAGGACCTGCAACGGCTGATGCATGAAATCAAGGTGGAGCAGGCGTCATTTTTCCTCCTCACCCCCCTGCCGGGATCGCGCGATCACCTGGAGATGACCCAGCGCGGCGAATACATGGACAGCGACTACAACAAGTTTGATTCCATCCACGAGACCATGCAGTATCCCCATTTTCCCGCGCCGGGCTCGCTCAAGGCGATGTATTTTGAAGCCTGGGAGACTTTTTACAGCTTTGAAAACATGAAGCGCATCTTGTCACGCTCGTCACCAAGGAACTACTGGAATATTCTTCGCAACTTCATCTGGTACAAAAATGCGGCCCTGATTGAACGGCGTCATCCCATGATGGGCGGATTTTTCCGGCGCAAAAGCCGCCAGACAATTCGTCCCGGTTATCCGGTCCCTTCCCGGTGGGCTTTTTACAAGATGCGGGTGCGTGAGATCCGCGCTTATCTGACGGCCATGGTCAAATTGATTCTGGAGATGGAGGAATTGTGGCTCCAGACCCGTGTCCGCAGCGAATCGGAACAGCGCGTCGTCGAGGAGCTGAGCCGTTTGCGGGCCTCGGCTCGCCGTCGCCTGAGCCTGGCTGAAATCCAGCTGGCCCACGCCCGGGCTCGGATTCACGTGCCCACGATCCGGGTCCCTTCAAAGGTCACGCTGTACTGGCAGAACTGGCATCTCTGGATGGCCAGCCGCAAGGTGTACACACGGGCGGATATTGATGAATGCTGGCAGTCGGTGGTGCAGAATATTCGGCAGAGACGAATTCTCCGGATCTCACCGTTCCGGGTTCTCACCAACATGTGGCTTGATTTTCAAGTCACCTTGATGTTCGCCTTCGCCATTCTCAGGGCGCGGGAAGAGTAAGTTCGTAGTAACGACTTCAGTCGTTATCACGCAACTCAATGAGTCCCGGAAACGACTGAAGTCGTCACTACAGAGCCCGCCATCCTCGGAGACGACTAAGGTCGTTACTACGTGGCACGCCACTCCCGGAAACGACTGAAGTCGTTACTACAAACCCAATTACCCTCGAATCGGGAGTAGTAACGACTTCAGTCGTTATCACGCAACTCAATGAGTTCCGGAAACGACTGAAGTCGTCACTACAAAGCCCGCCATCCTCGGAGACGACTAAGGTCGTTACTACGTGGCACGCCACTCCCGGAAACGACTAAAGTCGTTACTACAAAGCCAATTACCCTCGAATCGGGAGTAGTAACGACTTCAGTCGTTATCACGCAACTCAATGAGTTCCGGAAACGACTGAAGTCGTCACTACAGAGCCCGCCATCCTCGGAGACCACTAAAGTCGTTACTACGTGGCACGCCACTCCCGGAAACGACTGAAGTCGTCACTACAAACCCAATTACCCTCGAATCGGGATGGGCCGCCGGTTGTCATCCACGCACACGTAAGTGACTTCAGCCTCGGTCACTCTCACCTTTTCGTGCTTCTTCCGGTATCGTTCCGCAAACACTTCCACCTTCACAGTCACCGAAGTTCTTCCGACGCGCAGCGTCCGCGCATAAAAACTCACCACGTCGCCCACGAAGACCGGCTCATGGAAAACGACCTCCTTCATGGCGACCGTGACAAAGCGCTGGGGGGCGTGCTTATGGGCCTCAATTCCCCCGGCGATGTCCAGGTAGCTCAGGATCACGCCCCCGAAGATCGTCCCATTGGGATTGGTATCCCGGGGCATCAGACTGACTCGGATGGCGAGATCATCCTCACTTGAGGGCGAACCTCCAGCCGATTTGGGCCTGCCTTGATCCTGATCCATGGATTTGTTATCCACGGGAGTCTCCATTGACCTTGAACCGAACTATCGCACCCTGACCAACAACTCGTAGTAGGAGCCGCGGGTGCTGGTCCCATTCGTACTTCCGTGTTCGATAATGTAAGTCCCTGTAGTCGGGACGACAAACCGGACAAAGGGGTCTCTCAGTCCGGTGGAAAAGTCATCATTCTCGGCCAGGGTCGCCCCCGAAGAGTTCTTGATCTCTATGACGTCATCGAGCGGGGAGCCAATCAAATCCGCAACCGCGAGGACATACAGAGTTTGCCCTGCCTGCAGGCTCATTGAGAAGTTATCTGCATCGGCACTTCCATTCGGGGCAATCATGGTGCCGATGATTCTCGCCGGCAGGGTGATGGGCTGGGCAGAGCCGACGGAGTCGTTCTCCTCGCGGTCATAGAAGATATTGTATCCAAGGGTTGAATCGGGGTTGACGCCGACGGTCGAAAAAGTGTCTCCCGCAGGGCCGGAAACATCGCGCAACGCCACGATGGTGACGTTGACATTGCTCGAGAACCGGACCGTGCCGTGAAACAGCGCGGGGAAGGTTGTGTCCGGAAAGATTTGATTCAGAAACAAGGCCGTCTGATGGTTGGAGCTTACACTGAAGAGCTTCTGGTTGATCTGGGCGCCCGTGCGGTTGAATAAGGTCGCCGTAATGTCCGTGTCGGCGCCGCTGAAATTGGCGATGGCAATGCCCGTGTTGGTGTTGGTCCCTGTCTCTGGAAAGTTGGTGGCGACGTCGGCGTCAAAGGAAAAAAGCGTCGCTCCCGTGCTGGGGAGAACCCCGGCTTCCGCGGTGACGATGATTGGAAGGCGACTGGTGTTCAGGACGTCAAAGACCTCGGAGACCTCGAGGGGAGCAGTTGAGGTAATTTTGCACCATCCCACGGTAAGCGGCGCGACCGCCCCCGTAAAGAAATGTGCCGTCTCACCCGCTTGAAGAGTGAAGGTCGTGGACGAGAGAGTGCCCGCCGCATCGGCTCGGTCAAAACTTCGAAAGTCAACAACAAAGGGGGTTCCATTTGACTTCGTAAAGGTCATGGTGATCGTGTTGGGGGTGCCGAGCGCGTTGTTCAGGAAGAACTGGCTGGCGAAGGCTGTGCCTCCGCTGACGCCGTCGGCGACCTGGGGAAAGAAGTAGACGGACCCTTGCGCCCACAGACACGATCCCCAGACTGCCAACACAAGAAACACCCCAATACCGATTTTCGAGGTACGTTTGACAAACATGGTGTACTCCTTTGAGAGACGCTGCGGCCTTGCCGGCGTGGCGTCAGTGGATTGATTAATTGTGAAGAGTATGAGGGGCAGAGGACTCGAGAGAAAGTTCCAGTGGCGGCGGAAATCGGACCAAGAGCTCAGAAAGAACAATCTTCAAATCGCTTTTGACCGAGGGAATCCCCCCTCCGAGCGGCTCCTCCCCAGGGGGACCAACAAGTCCTCCGGGGTGAAAACCGTGTTGAGGCCAGAGCTTAACGCATCTTGGGGGATCGTATCAATCTATTTGACAGTTTGAAGGAAGGAACATCAAGTGAATTTCGATCAAGAGGAGGGCAGGGGTTCTCGGTAGACAGGAATGGGGCGGGAATCTGCGGGTTCAATTCAGCTGATTCATCTTGTTCCGAACCGCCTCCGCATATTTGGAATTCGGCAGAATCGCCAGGTATTTTTCAAAGGCACTTTTTGCTTCAGCCTTGCGTTCCAGCCTGAAGTAGGTGTCGCCCAGATTGGCGTAGGCGATGGCGCGTCGAGGGTCCAGAGCGATGGCCTTTTCGAACCAACTGGCGGCTTCCTTGAATTGTTCCAGTTTGTAATACATGTACCCCACATTGTTGGCGGCCAGCGCATTGGAAGGATCCAGTTTGGACGCCGCTATAAACTCCTGGAGGGCGTCCTGGTATTTCTTTTCCTTGAAGAGGGCCATCCCGCGGTCGTTGTGAGATTTTGAATTCTCCGAAGGAGAAGAAGCGCGCGAGACATTGCGCCCTCCGTTGAGCTTGGCCAGGGTCAATTGGGCGGCGACGAGGTCTTTTTTCAACTGCCGGTTTCGCGAACTCTTGTCGGCAATCTCCTTGCGAACGCGATCGAGTTCCGAGTTGATTCGAATGGACTCCTCGTCCAGCTGGGTGGAGAGCTCGCTCAGGAATTCATTCTCATGCTTGATCTCAAATACCACCTCACCGCCCTCGCTCCCCGGCAGATTTCCAAAGGCGGGTGTCTGATGGGATAGCGACGAGACGATCGGTCCGACATAGCCCGCCAGTTCGGAAGCGGTAATAAACCCGTCCCCATTCAAATCCGCGCGTCCCTCGAGGCCCTGCATGAGCGTCCAGGTGAATACCGAATGGCCGTTGGGGCCATTGTCGGCCACCTGCTGGTCGGCACCCCCCGCAGTCAACATCTGGCGGGCGAGGCGACGCCCCATTTCCTTGAGGAAGTTCTCGGTCGATACCGGCGCCGCTCCCATTCCCCGCGTGAGCGCGAGACCGCTGTAACAGGAATCCATGACGAAAAAAATGTGCTTCGCCGGAATTGCTTCGGAGATATCCTGAAAATTGGTCATCGAAATGGATTGGCCCTGGTAGCTCCGGACGTCGGCCTCCACAGGGACGATATAACCGAGGTCGCGCCCATTCGGTAATTTCCGCGTGATTCCGTGTCCCGCAAAGAACACGACGACCCGGTCGTCGTGTTTCACTTTGTCCGGGTTCGCCAGGGTATCGCCGAGAACGGAAAGGATTCGCTCCCGAGTCGCGTCTCCATTCAGCAGCGTCACGATGTTTTCCGGTTTGAACCGGTACTTCCGGATCAGGATTTCCTGGATCCCGTTGGCGTCATTGACGGCATACCGGAGCTTGGGCCAGTTCCGGTACTCATCGATCCCGATGATCACGGCCCAGCTTTCCCGGTAAAGGTTGGGCGCAGGAACCGTTTCCTGTTCGGCATTCCTCTCGGCCAAAGCGGCGGCATCTTCCACGAAGCCGGTTCCATTCCAGGAAAGGAATCGATAGCCTTCTTTCTTTAGCGTTTCCAGGACATCGGGAAGCGCTTCGAGGGTACGCCCGTGAATGTCATGAAACAAAATGATGCCTCGTCCTTCCGCATCCACCTGGCGGATGACCCGATTGGCAATCGATTTCGGGATGGGATCGGCCCAATCCTTCGAATCGATGTTCCACAACACTTCTTTCATTTTTCGGGATTCCACTGCAGCCAGGACCTTGTCGGTCTCGGCGCCATAGGGCGGCCGAAAGAGGGTTGGGGAGGTGTGTGTAACATCCTGGAGCAGGCGGCTCGTGGACTCGATCTCCTCGGCGACTTCCTTGTCGCTCAATTTGGAGAGCATGGCATGGGAGTACGTGTGGTTGGCCAGGGAGGATCCGGACTCCAGGACGTGTCGGCTGGCTGTGGCCGCCCGGGTCTGCTGAATCGAGTGATTGGGACGAATGGTGCCCAGGTTGCGACCCACTTCAAAGAAAACGGAATGGACACGGTACTTCTTCAGGATGTCGAGGACCTGGTCGGTATACCGGGGGTGCGGGCCGTCATCAAACGTCAGGACGAGGGTCTTGGGAGGAAGACTGCGGCCGAAGACCTCCAGTTTGCTGTCGCGCTTCATGGGGCCGCGCTGTCGAGATTCTGTAATCGAGCGTGTGGCCTCGTCGTATTCGGCCAGGATCGCATCGCGGCTGAAACGCGTCTTCAAGAAAGCGACGTATCTTCCCCAGGCCTCGCGGCGCACTGCGAGACCGCGGGTTTCAAAACGCGCGAATATCTTCTCGAGCTCCTTGTCATACAGCGATTGGATTTCCCGGAGGCCCTGGAGGTCCCCCTCGACCCGGGCTTGAAGCTTTTCCCTGGCCGCTGGCTGGGTCTTGCTCTCGCGCAGAGCCTGGTCCACATCCTCCAGGACATCACGAAAAACCAGCTTGTCGGCGTCGTGGAGCTCCGCATTGGATTCCAGTTGATCGAGGAACTTCCCGCAGGCGGGAGGTTGGACAGCGAACTGAGAGGCATCCGCCTGCCGAATTTCTTCAGTCAGTTGATCAGAGAGCCTGGAGAGGCGCTCATGGTTTTCCTGGAAAACAATCTTACCGACGACGGAGACCCGAGCCTGCTGCGCCTCATCGACCGCGGACTCGTCCTCCACCAGGACGATCAGTTTGCGATAGGCTGTCACCATGTCGGACAGGTCCTTCTGGAAGGCGTCGACCGCCGCGACCTCGGCCTTAGGTTTTTGGGGCGCCACGGGATGGGGCGACTTGGACCTCCACACCCACACTCCAATGACAATGAGGATTAGGGCGAGACTTGCGGAAATGATGATAATTTTCTTCGGGGTCAACATGTGTTCGGGTGACAGTGTTTTGCTGCAGTCATCCTTTGGATTAGGTTATCACTGGCCGTCAAAAAACTCTACTAAAAGCTCCTCGGGCGAGAGTTGTCGTCTCAAATTCGTTTGACCCGCCGAAACTGAAAGATTACCCTTCTCAGACGCGGCCGCTGCTGGAGGGCGAAGTGATGGGTCAGGGGGCAGCAGCCGTGCGGATTCCTGAGTCGATCTGCTCGGGGTGTTCACATCCCAGCGATTCTACCGGCAAAATCGGATCAACTCGTTCGCAAACGACGGGGAGATCGATCTCAAAGACCTGCGAGAGTGACACGATGAACGAGGATGATCAATCCCGGCCCGTGGAAGGTCGACGTATTGGCCCTTACCGGGTGGTGCGTGAGATCGGGCGCGGGGGGATGGGGGCCGTTTATCTCGCCGCCCGTGCGGATGAACAATTTGAACAGCGGGTGGCCATCAAGTTGATCAAGCGGGGGATGGACACCGACGACATCATCCGCCGCTTCCGAAACGAGCGGCAGATCCTGGCCAACCTCCGGCATCCCCACATCGCCACTCTCCTTGACGGGGGAATCACAGAAGAGGGCCTGCCCTACTTCGCCATGGATTATGTCGAGGGGGCCCCGATCGATCAATACTGCGATCAACACAAGCTTTCCATTCGGAATCGACTCAACCTCTTCCGGATGATCTGCTCTGCCGTCCAGTTTGCGCACCAGAACCTGATCGTGCACCGCGACATCAAACCCGGCAACATCATAGTCACCCCGGAGGGGGTTCCAGTCCTGCTCGATTTTGGCATCGCCAAATTGCTGGACGCGGAGCATTCGCAGGAGACCATGCCCGGGCAGAGACCGATGACGCCGGAGTGCGCCAGTCCGGAACAGGTGCGCGGCGAGCCGATCACCACGGCCAGCGACATCTATTCCCTGGGCATCCTGCTGTACAAGTTGCTCACCGGCCACCAGCCGTACCGCTTCGCCAGCGGGCTTCCCCAGGAAATCATTCATGTCATCTGTACCCAGGATCCGGAGAAACCCAGCACGGCGATCAGCCGCACCGTGCAGGTGCCCGGCGTCAGCGCGGATGCTCCCGTCACCCTGACCCCCGAGGTGGTGAGCAAGAACCGCGACGACGAGCCGGAAAAGCTCCGCCGCCTCCTCTCAGGGGATCTGGATACCATCGTCCTCAAGGCGATGCAAAAGGATCCGCGGCGGCGATACGAATCCGTCGACCAGTTTTCCGAAGACATCCGACGGTTCCTGGAAGGCCTCCCGGTGATCGCGCAGAGCGATACGGCGGCTTATCGCGCCGCCAAGTTCATCCGTAGGCACAAAGTGGGCGTGACGGGCGCGGCGCTGATTGCGGTGGCGCTTGTGGGGGGAATGGTGGCAACAAGCTGGGAGGCCCACATTGCCGAGAGGGAACGGGCTCGGGCCGTGAAACGCTTTGAGCAGGTCCGCCAGCTTGCCAATTCCTTCATGTTCGAGATCCATGACGCCATCGCCGATCTTCCGGGATCCACTCCGGCCCGTAACCTGCTCGTCAAAAGAGCTATGGAGTATCTCGACAGCCTGTCCCGAGAGGCGGGCGAGGATCCCGCATTACAAAGTGAACTGGCCACGGCCTACCAGAAGATGGCTGATGTCCAGGGAAATCCTTTTTACGCCAACCTGGGCGACTCCGCGGGTGCCCTCTCGAGTTATCGCAAGGCGCTGGCGATTCGAGAACGGCTCGCTACGGCCGATCCCAAGAATGCAAAATTCCACCGCGATCTGGCGACCACTTATGATTCGGTGGGAGACATGCTGTGGGCAACCGGCGAGCTGGCCGGGGCGCTGGACCACTACCGCAAGTCACTGGAAGTCCGCAAGGCGTTGCTCAAGGATTCGACTGAAGCCGAGGCGAGCCACGACTTGGCTTTGAGTTACGAGAGGATTGGCGACACACTGGCCAAGAAGGGGGATTTCAACGCCGCGCTGGAGAGTCACCGGGACGCCCTGGCGATCCGGGAGGCACTCTCAAATCAAGATCCCCAGAATGCGAAGGCGCGCCGTGAGGTTTCGATCAGCTACGGGAAGGTGGGAGACATGCTCGCCCTTACGGGCAATCCCACCGTGGCTCTGGATAATCATCGCAAGGCGCTTGCGCTCCGTGAAGAATTGGCGGCCCGGGATCCGGGCAATTCCCGGGCGCGACGTGAATTGGCACTGGGGTACATTAATGTCGGAGAGTTGCTCTCGGAAACGGGGGACTGGAATGGCGCCCTGGAGAATTATCGAAAGGCGATGAAAATTCGTGAAGATCTGGCCTCGGCCGACCCCACCAATGTCCAGGCGAGCCGTGATCTGGCCATCATTTATGGCACCATCGGGGAAGCGCTTTCAGCGACGGGAGACAAGAGAGGTGCCGTGGATCACGGTTTGAAATCCCTGGAGATCTTCAAAACGATGTCGGCGCGCGATCCGACCAACCGCGGGGCTCGCGAAGATCTTGCCATCTGTTATGGCAGCCTGGCTGAAATCATGGAAGGGATCAGCGATGCAGAGGGCGCCCTGCGGAATTACCGCAATGCCGTGTCGATCCTCGAACCGCTCGTCGTCGCGGATCCGATGAATGCGGCCACCGAACGCCGGCTGGGGATTTATTATTCCTATTTGGGTTTGCTTGATGCAAAGCAGGCGGGCGCGCCGTCCATACCGGCGAATAAGAGGGTGGAGCTGTGGCAGCAGGCGCGTGAGTGGTACCAGAAAAGCATGAATGCATTCCGGAACATCCAGAAGCATGGGATCCTTACCGGAGCTGAGCCCCTCAAAGCGGACCAGATGGCCGCGGAGGTCGCCCACTGCGATGAGGCCCTGGCGAAATTGCGGGGCACAGGAAGAACCTCCCGATAGCCCAGCTCGAATCGCGGTGGAAGGGCACAAACGGCCGTGGTTTGTGTTGTGACTTCCGCATAATTGAAGATCCCTTAGCGAGATCTCCGAGCCGGCTTGTTGAAGATTTAGAAGCAAGATATCCGCCTCCGAGGGTGCCATCCCATGATCCCATCTGTGCAGAGTCCCAGGCCCGGAGGGTTGGGCAGAGTTTAGCCCCGTCTGAGCCCCGCGCTTTTTTCTTATGCGGGGCGAGGGCGGGGTAAGAGTTGGAAAATGATTTGAGCCCCGGAGGGGTGAAAGAACACGCTGCAAGTCCGGCGGCCATGCTAATTGCCGTTTGCAGACACTCGGTCCATTCCTTCTGCGTGGACCCCACGAGAAAGAGGGGGTTACCTTGAAGCGTTATCTTTTCGTTCTGATGTTGTTTGCTGCCACCACTGCCGTCGCGGCAGCTACTCAGGGGTACGTTGTCTTCTTAAAGGATTCAGAGGTCTATTCCGTCAGGACGGATGGCAGCGATCTTCGCCAACTCACCTCGGACGAGAATCCCAAAGATCTTCCACGTTGGTCGCCGGATGGCAAGCCTATCGCTTTTATGAGCCATCCCAGGCGGGATCCGGAAAGGGCCTTTGCGCATTTCATAGTGGTCACGAAACAGGCGGAACTGGACGATCTCAAAGAAATGGTCCTTCGGCTGGGGGGCGAGGGTCGCGATGCCTGGGACGTCTGGTCAGAACAATGATGAAGACAGGGATCGCATCTCCACTATCCACTCAACTGCACTTTGGCGCCAGAGAATTCCCGGAGGTAAGGCATTGGACGCCGATGGGCGCGGATGAATGCGGGGCAAAGGGGGATTCGCCGCAGATTTACTGCTCCGTTTTGCGCTTGGGGCGCTGGTGGTACTGGAGGATTTTCTTGCGGAGGCGGATTGAAGCGGGGGTGATTTCAACCAGTTCGTCTTCATTAATGAACTCAAGCGCCTGCTCCAATGACAGGTCGCGGAACGGGACCAGGCGGATCGCTTCGTCTGAGGTCGACGCGCGCATGTTAGTGAGCTTCTTTTCTTTCGTGACATTCACATCGAGATCCGCATCCCGCGAGTTTTCGCCGATGATCATTCCTTCATAGACCGGGGTCCCGGGCTTGACGAACAGTTCTCCGCGCTCCTGCAGGTTATAAAGGGCGTAGCTGGTGGTAGCACCCCCGCGGTCGGCTATCAGTGCCCCTGTCATCCGGTTGGTAATTTCACCCTGCCACTCTCCCCAGCGTAGAAACAGGGTGTTGAGAAGACCGGTCCCCTTGGTTTGGGTGAGAAACTCGGAACGAAATCCGATCAGCCCGCGCGATGGCGTTTCAAACTCCAGACGAACCCGTCCCCCGCCATGATTGATCATCTTCATCATCTGTCCTTTTCGTCGTCCAAGGGCCTCGGTCACGACCCCGATAAAAGTATCCGGACAGTCAATCACCACGAGCTCGATCGGCTCCAATTTTTTTGCGTCGGCGAACCTGGTAATCACTTCGGGCTTTGAGACCTGCATCTCATAACCTTCACGGCGCATCATTTCAATCAGGATGGCGAGTTGGAGTTCCCCCCGGCCTGAAACTTTCAAGCTGTCAACTACCTCGGTATCTTCCACCCGAATTGCCACATTCCCCAGAACCTCCTTTTCGAGCCGGTCCCGCAAATGTCGCGAGGTCACGTAAGTGCCGTCACGGCCGGCGAAGGGGGCCGTGTTGGCCGAAAAGATCATGGAGAGGGTGGGTTCGTCAACCGTGATCGGCGGCAAGGGAACGGGATCTTCGGCATCGGCGATGGTCTCGCCGATAAAGATGCCCTCAATGCCCGCAAGCGCCACAATCTCCCCGGCGCTTGCCTCCTGAGTCATCTTGTGTTTGAGTCCTTCAAATGTATAAAGCTGGGTGATTTTTGTTTTTTCAATGGATCCATCCAGCTTGCAGATAGAAACGTTGTCGCCGACCGCTACTTTTCCGGAAAAGATCCGGCCAATTCCAATGCGCCCGACGTAGTCGTTGTAGTCCAGCGTGGTGATCAGAACCTGGAGCTTGTTGTGCAGCCTTGGCCGCGGCGCCGGGATCGTCTCAAGGATTTGTTCAAACAGGGGGCGCAGATCCTCGGAATCGTCCGTCAAATGGCGCTTGGCGATCCCATCGCGGCTGATGGCATAGAGAATTGGGAATTCGATCTGCCCTTCGCTTGCATCGAGATCAATGAAAAGATCATAGAGTTCATTGACCACCTCCTGGGGCCTGGCGTCGGAGCGATCAATCTTATTGATGACCCCGATCACGGGCAGCTTTTCCTCCAGGGCCTTGCTAAGCACAAAGCGAGTCTGAGGGAGAGGCCCTTCCGAGGCATCCACCAGGAGCATGACCCCGTCCACCATTTTCAGCACACGCTCCACCTCGCCGCCGAAATCCGAATGACCCGGTGTGTCGACAATGTTGATTTTGATGCCCTTGTAAAAAATGGCCGTGTTCTTTGCCATGATGGTGATGCCGCGTTCACGCTCCAGATCGAGACTGTCCATCACGCGTTCGACGAGGCGCTCATTATCACGGAAGGTCCCGCTTTGCCTGAGCATGGCGTCAACGAGCGTGGTTTTGCCATGATCAACATGGGCGATGATGGCGATGTTGCGTATATCTTCTCTGGCGTCCTGTTCTTTCAAAAGTCACTTCTCCAGTTCGGGGTTTGGTTTCACACACAGAATCCCGCGAGGACCGCAAACTGACAACCTTATCCTGTCGATCAGAGAACTGTCAAGGAGCACTGGATCGAAGTGCGCTGGTCAGTTTCCGGAGAACCGGCTCTACATTCCCCTTTGAAGGGGGTGATCCACTATCATTCTCGGCAAGGAGTGATGAAAAGGGCTGTCGTTTGGACCCAGCAACACTCACCCGGCAATCTGAGTGCTATTCTCCGGGCCATCACTCGTGGCGCAATGCGGTCGCCGGGTCAATCCGCATGGCTTGACGCGAGGGCAGGTAAGATGCCCCGAGTGCCACAATCGACAAGAAAAACGCAACGCCGACAAAGGTCCACGGATCGGTCGCCGTGACGCCGTAAAGCAGCCTTGACATCAGCCGTGTCGTCGCAATGGCGCTGAGAAGTCCCATGCCGATTCCTGCTGCGACCGATCTCATCCCCTGCCTTAGCATGAGCCCAAGCACACGATTGGGGGTGGCGCCAAGCGCCATACGCACGCCGATCTCATGCGTGCGCTGGCCCAGGGCGTACGATGACAGGCCGTAGAGGCCGACAACGGCGAGCACGAGGCCGAGCATACCGAAGATGCCCGCGAACTTGGCGGCCTTGCGCACAAGAAAAAGGCCATACCCGCCGTCGAGCGCCTGCTTCATGCTTTGCACGTCATAGAGCACAAGGGCGGGCTCATGCGCGTGAATGACCCGTTCGAGCGATGGCGCGAGCACCCGTGGTGACAGGGATGTGCGCACCTGCAACACTCGGAGGCCGGTGTAAGCCTGCGCGAGGGGCACATAAAAGTAGGGTTGGGGATCCTCGAAGAGAGAGTGATACTTACCGGTCCTTACAACTCCGACGACGGCGAACCACGGCCCACTTGAACCGGCATCGCGGAAGCGTTTACCCAGGGGCTCTCGACCGGGCCACAACTCCTCCGCGAGCCGTTCGTTCACAATTGCCACGCGGGGTGTTCGCTCAGCATCTTCCTCTGTAAAGCTTCGCCCGCGGCTGATCGGGATGCCCATCGTTGAGAAATAATGAGAACCAACGGCATTCATGCCGGCTAACGGCCGCTCGCCGGTGCGGGATGACTGACCCTCAATGTCGACTGCATGGGTCGTGCTGACATAACCCATTGGAATCGTAAAGGCGAAACTAAAATCCTCGATGCCGGGAACGGCATGCAAGCGCTCCTCGATGTCATGGAAGAAGGCCCGTCCTTGCGCTTCAGTGTACCCAAGCTGAGAGACGTCCATGTGAAGGTTGAGCACGCCGTCAGATTGGAATCCGGGATCCATGTGCTCTGCCCGCGTCAGGCTGCGAATGAACAGTCCCCCTGCAACCAGGAGTACGAAACACAGGGCGATCTGAGCGGCGACCAGTCCGCCATACAAGTGGGGCCGGCCGCCGCCCGTGGGCGCACGGTCCTGGCCATCGCGCAACATTTGGCCCAAACCGGAGGACGACGCCCGCAGCGCCGGCACCACCCCGACGATCATTCCGGCAAGTATGACCATTGCCGTGGAGTACAACACGACCCGCCCGTCCACATGAAAGTCGAACCGGACCGGGAGGTCCCCAGGCAATTTGGTCCTGCCGAGGAGAATCCCCGACCAAGCGCCAAGCAATATCCCTGCGCTTCCCCCGAGTGCAGCGAGCATCAGGCTCTCCGTCAAAAGCTGCCTAAGGAGCCGGCCGCGCCCGGCGCCCAAGGCTGCCCGAATCGCAATCTCTCGCTGGCGGCCGATGCTTCGTGCGAGGACAAGATTCGTGACGTTTACTGCGGCCACGATCAGAACGAGGCCGACGAGAACCGTCATGATTGCGGCGCCGAGCGCGTTGGTTCGAGCATTGTCCTCCTCGGGTCGCGCCAGCCGCTCGGGCACCACCTTTAAAGTGACACCTTTGTTGGTGTCTGGGAACTGCCGTTCGACCCGCGCGGCCACGACATCCAGCGCCGCTTGCGCCTGCGCCAATGTGATGTGCGGCCGCAGCCGCGCTATCGTATGGAGTGACCGCGCTTCCCTCCGGTTCAAATCGCCTGTGCCAGCCCAATTCACTGGGAGGAAGAGCTCCGACCTGGAAAACGCGAAGGTGCCGTCGAATTCGGGAGGAGCCACGCCGACGATCGTGACCGGTCGACCATTCACCTTTGCGGTTTCCCCGATGACGGAGGGATCGCCGCCGAATCTTTGGCGCCACGTCGAGTACCCAAGGATGACCACTGGATCCATGCGGCCGGGATCACCCTCGTCGGGGCCGATCAGGCGTCCGAGGGTTGGTCGAAGATCGAGCAGGGGGAAATAGTTTCCTGTCACCCACGTGGTCAACACCCGTTCCGAGCGTCCCCCCTTGGGGGACAGCCCCACAAATCCGACGGTGTAGCCGGCAATGTCCTCGAAAATGTCTCTAGTCGCGCTGCGGTAGTCCTGGAGATCGAGATGTGAAACGGGGTGCAGGCCGCCGGCCAAAGAACGCTGAGTAGTAACAACGGCCAGACGTTCACTGTCCCGAACCGGCAGCGGCCGGAGAATAAAGGCATTGACAACGGTGAAGACCGCGGTATTGACGCCAATGCCGAGCGCAAGCGTCAGAACTGCAATGAGCGTTACACCCGGGGCCTTCATCAACATTCGCATTCCGTAGCGAATGTCTGTCGAGAATGTTCCCATGCCTCTCCCCCTGGATCCTCGCGCTTAGGAATGCCTGGTCCACGCCGAGCGGCCCGAAATCCATCGTTATGGTATCTGAAAATGCTCAGCCGGCGGAAGGCATTGTCAACCATGCCGCCGTGTTCGCCGTTATGACTGGTCGGGGGATGCGCTGCGCAATGCCTCGCATGCCAGTGTTCCGGATCCCCGCCCCACTTTGGCGTTTATGAAAGGGTCAACAAATCGGCTCCTTGGATGACCCTTCGTGCACCAAGCGAAAGCCTACTCGATGTGAATCCTTGGCGGAGGTTGACCCGTCACTGGAGCGAATCTCGAATCACGTCTCTGGAATCAAAATGCATGGCGCGATCGAGGCAACCGCCCCCGGAGAGCTGAATGGAGGAGAAAGTGGAACAACGAGATCGAGGGGGACAAGCTCAGAGGCAAGGTTAAACTGGGATTTGTGCCCTCCAATCCTTTGACCACTGAGAGCGCCATCCACGACTTGAGGAAGACAGATCTCACAATCACTCTCAATTCTTCATGGGCGCTTCACCTCGGTCTTCTTACCCGTCAGACTCCCTTCTCATCGATTCGTGCCCATCAAGATTGAGAATTCAATTGATTCACCTTTTCGAGAAGGGGCTGGATATTCATCTGAAAAGGGCTCCATTTCAGCCGCTCGGATTCTCCTTGAGGGGCTCCGAACAACCGGGTCCCAATCACTTCCCCCAGCTTCCGGTAACTCTCCCACTGGGCCTCGTCGAAGTATTGATTCATGGTCGATTCCTGGGGAAAATCCTCATGCTCCTCATGATACTGGATCAAATCGATAGGCTCATCTCCGGTGAGCGTGGGCTTAATCAAAAAGAGGATCGATTCGGCCTCCTTCTTGCCATCGTAACAGACCTTGGCGATGGCCGCATGGGCCGCAGAGAATCCCCCCTGTTCGGGGGTGACCGTCGTCTTCTTCCCCTCCCGGGGTAAATCCTGTTCACTCCAATTTCCGCGGCGAAGATTCTCGAGGGATCCGATGAAGGGATAGACAGAGTCCGCCAGGACCTCCTTCAACTCCATGTCCGTCAGAAAGGTGATTTCAGTGTTGAAATCTTTGCGGGCCTTTCGAACCAGGTTGGCGACGTCCGAGAAATCGTAATCCGGGTCACAACCGTTGTCACATACGATGATCAGAGGAACACGACGGCGGACAAGTTCGTAGCAGGCTGTGTTTTCGAAATGCCCGCCGTCTGTAAGATACCAGTGTGGCCGAGCGGGGCCGTGAAAGCGCGCGGTGAACTCATTCAGCATGTACATCTGAACCGGGAATGCCTCCGTGAAGACCGCACCTATGCTCCTGGAGATCTTGAGATTTCTTGTCGCACCGGTTCGAATATTCGGATCCACGCCGCTGCCCCACCAATAGCCCAGTCGCAGGTTGGCCATACCACAGAGCAGACTCAGTCCCAGGCTGGTTCGCGACCCGAGCCCGGTGGAAAATGCGGCCCCTGAAATCCCCGTCCACTGTCCCAGGCTCAGGGGCTCGCAAAAAATTCCCCCATGAGGTGTTTCCGATTGGAAGATGTGAAACTTGTTTCTGTCTCCTTCGAGAACGGCGTCGGCGGGTCGGTCCCAGAGGGCGTGATGATTCACCCCCACACTGATCCCAAAGGGACTGACCGCCATGGCCAGCCCCTTCCGGTCGCGCTGTTCGATCTGCGACTTCCCGGAGACCGTCTCATTCAAAGTGACATTGATTAAATGAATCGGGCCGCCCGTCAGATGCGGAGTATATTCCTTCATCTTGACTTCATCGCCCTTGATCACCTCGGTCACACTGCGCCCTTTCCCGCTCAAACGGATCGGATTCGAAGCGCCTGGGTAGGCCCTGGTGAGGCGCGCCCCGTAAATCGCCGCATGGGAGGATTGGTTGAGAAACTGGAAGGTCTGGCCAAAGGCGTAAGAAAGCCCGATGCATACGAGTAGTGTCATCGAAAGCCACTTCCAATTCATGGAAGACACGATCTCGGCCATGTCATCATCATTGACCGCCAGAGTCTCCTCGGATCCGGCCTCCTGAATCACGATGTGCCTCTCAGAGCTGAGTCCCACCTTGTCCTTTGGCGCATAGTTGTCCCAGATCATATGTCCGGCGTTGCCGTAAGGGATTTGCCATCCCCAGGAAAACCCATGGGCGATGACCGAGAGGGAAGTGAGAACCACCATCAGGAGGGCGATCGCTCCAAGCGATGCGAAGAACTGGACGCGGAGCTTCGGCCGGCCCTTGCCCGCCATTCCGGCCAGCAGGATGGCAACCCTCTGAGCAACGGCCATGAACCCGGTGACGCCGGCGGCTGCGGCCAGGGCCTTGAAAGAGGAAAGGCCCCGGAACAAGCCCATGTGCCTCAAGTAAGCGTAAACCGTCTGCCCCAGAGAGTCCACAACGGCAAAGATCAGAAGCCCCACCGAGATCCAGACCCACAGGGCCAGCCAGGAGGAGAGCCGATTCCGAAGCAGCAGGGCTCGCGAAGCGCGACTCATCTCAGGCTCGCGCAAACTCCAGAAGTTCCAGCTGATGATCCACACGATCAAGGTGAGTGCAGAACAAACCATCATGACAAACAGGAAGACCGAAAAACTGGGAGAGGTGGGTCCCATGGATCGATGAATCAACTGCACGATCCCCAGGATGATCATGAAGACGAACACCGTGATCCACGGGTGCCGAGTCAACCCTGAGGATGCATCGGATTTCTCGCCGGTGATCAACCAGTATGCCCACGCGAAAGGAACCACCAGGAAGACCAGTGTGAACAGCGGAAGAAGAATATAAGGGCTCCACCACACGAACCCCGTGGGCATCCCGGGGACAATGTCCTTGAGGATGGGGAGTGAGTAAAGGGTCAAAGATGACCCGATCGCCCGGAGGCCGTTGGCCAGGAGAAAGAGGGTCAGGAAAAGGACCGAGAGAACGATCTGAACCGCAATCCAGTTCCGAACATAGACGCTGGTTGCAAGGAGCGTATCGCCCGAGCCGTTAGGCGAGAGGTAGCGGCCATTGTTGCGAAGCCAGTCCACGGGTCTCGAATCCAGGTTGTTCGGAGCGAGGATATTTTCGACTCGTCCCACCGTGCTTTGTGCTTCGGGCTGACCCTTCTCGATCGACCGGTAGGCGTCTTTCAGTTCACTGATTTCGTCCGCGGGGTTCTTCAGGTTGACCCAGGGGCGCACGAAGAGCATCCCGAGAAAAGATCCGATGTAGCCTCCGCCGGAAACCGTGGAAAGATAATCGACCTTTCGAAGAAGATGATTCCTGGAGAGGGCCTGGAGGATGCCCAATGAGAATGTCGCACTGCGAATCCCCCCGCCTGACAGGGCAAGCCCGACCCGTTCCTTCGCAGGGTCCTCGCCTGCCTGCTTCCGGCGCTCCACGATCGCCTTGATCTCGAGCTCAGAGAGTTGTTTCGGAAATTGACTCAACTCCTGTGGAAAAAGGATTCGATCTGCAATAGAGGCAGGATAACTTTCTTTGCTCATGAACCCTCCACGGGGACGACAGCCTGCTCGCCAGCCGGCGCGAAGAGCAGAGCCCGGCGAGGCGGCAGAGCAATGGTCGACTCATGCGCCATTTCAAAAGGACGATGGAAAGATGAGAGCGTCGAATGTATGCCTGGCGCGATCCAGGGAGCGCTCAGAGAATGTTTCAGGAACGACGGGAGCTTACAGCGAGGATTTGAGCGATGTCAAGGAGTTTGGATTGAGCGCGGTTCGGCAGGACACGGCTTTAAGATGTTCGCACAGATCTGAAGGTTCACCTTTTCAAAAATCCG
The DNA here is from genome assembly GCA_020073085.1 of Terriglobia bacterium. Lineage (NCBI taxonomy): Bacteria > Pseudomonadati > Acidobacteriota > Terriglobia > Terriglobia bacterium. The sequence continues at coordinate 215,444 of JAIQFV010000006.1, forward strand.
ATCTTGACGAGGAAATTCGAAAGGGCACTGCTGAACTCCTTCGGTTTTTCCATCATTAGAAAGTGGCTTACCTCCGGCCACGTCTGGTAATCGAGGTTGGGGGCGATGCTGCGATCGAACTGCTCGTTGTCGGCAGCCCAATTGGAGGCTTGGGCCATGATCGCCAGCGTCGGAACAGTAATCTTGTCCTGCTGCCAAATCCCTTCATTCAACATGCCCTCCATCGCGCTGACGGCAACATATTGGGGAGTCCGCAGCATGGCCGCCTTGATTTCTCCCTTCAAGACGGGATCGGCCATTGGCTGCAACATGCCGTCAATCAGGCGTTCGGCAGCAATTGCATAATTTGGACCGCGGAGAGGTTCAAAAAATTTCTCGGCAGCGGCCTTGTCGGGAAAGGGCCGAAGGGAGCCGTCCACAATGACCAGGGCAATCGTCTTTTCCGGATACTTCCGGTAGAACTGGCGGATGACCGGCGTCCCCATGCTATGTCCCACGAGTACGGCACGATTCACTTTGGACTCGCGTAACACCGCCTCCACCGCGCGGGCAAACAAATCCATGGTGTATGCAATCCGGGGTTTGTCGCTCAAGCCATGACCCGGCAGGTCGATCAGGATGACCCGGGTCTTGTCCTTGAAGGCCGGAACCTGGTCCTTCCAGAAACTCAGATCACAGGTCCAGCCGTGAACAAACACGAGTGCATCACTCCCCTGGCCATAGCTTTCGTAATGCACGCGCATCCGGTCGAGCTTTGCAAAGCGAGGTCCTTCCTTGGCTCCCTTGGCAGGCGCCATGACCGGCCAGCAGACCAAAACCGCGGCGAATAGCAGAACCCAGAAGCGCGACCCACCCGATCTGCCTGGGGTGAATTTAGCCCGGTTGCAAAAGAACATGGAAGGCTCCTTTGACATGAGTAGCACTGTTATCGTTGTCTCGTTAAGCGCCCTTTGTCCCCGAATCATGCCAGGCACGCGGTCCGTGGCAAAATCTTTATCGCCGAACTTCGCTCATCAGTGCCAGGAGATTATTGTCGACATCCCGCAGGAAAGCCAACCATAAGTCATGATCTGCCAACTGTGCCGCGCGATGTGGTGTGGCTTCAAAATGTACCCCGCGCGAGGAAAGTGTATCGAACGCGGCCTGGATATCTTCGACCTTGTAATAGAGGATAGAGCCGGGGTGATCGAACTCGGGTTTCCCGGGGAGGGTCAGCATCAGCCGGACGCCGCCGCAGTCAAAGAACGCCATGTTCGGGACTTCAAACAGAAACCTCATGCCGAGCATGTCACGATAGAATTCGATGGCCTTCTTGACGTCGTGAACGTTGATTGAAATCTGACTGATTTGGGACAGTCCGAAGGTTGTAGAGAAGGTCGTCATGGTTGTCTCCTCGAATGAATAGGATGCGCCTTCTTGAGGTCATCGAATTTCTTCATCAGAATTCAGCGTGGCAGCGGGTCCGGAAGACTTGCGATCGCATAGGCCAGCACCGCCATCGCCGCCGCGTTTTCGGCCAGCTCAGAGGGAACCACCTTATCCAGCGTATCAGCGGCCGTATGATGATAGTTGAAGTAGGTGCGGCTGTCTTGAAACAGGCCGAACGCGGGCACCCCTGCCGATTCGAGCGGAGAAATGTCCGACCCGGTCTCATCGGAGGGGTTCATCAAGGTTGCGCCAGAACTCTCGAGAACCTGGGAGACCGGCCTCAACATCGGCAATGCTTTGGGGTTTGCATTGACATTGAATCCGAGGGGGTGGCCAGCGCCCAGATCACTCTCGATGGCAGCGATATGATTGGCGAGGTCTCCGGCGTAATCTTTGGCATAGGTCCTCCCCCCGACTAATCCATTTTCCTCGTTCATCCACGCAACGATCCGAATGGTTCGCTTGGGGCGGAGACGGAGCTGGCGGAGCAGCTGCGCGGTTTGCAGGGCGACGGCCACTCCCGCGGCATCATCGATCGCCCCGGTGGCGAGGTCCCACGAATCAAGGTGACCCGACACGATGATCACCTGCTCGGGATGTTCGCTTCCTTTGAGGTCGCCGATGACGTTATAGCTGACCGCATCCGGCAAGGTCTGAGGCGTCAGGGTCATATGAAGGCGCACGGGTCCTTGGGCGACGAGATCGGCAATCAGATCGGCGTCCTCGGAGGTGACGGCCGCAGCCGGGATCTTGGGTGCATCTGCGGCATAACGCATGGCGCCGGTGTGTGCCAGGCGATAATCACCGCCTCCTGGAGACCGGTTCAATGCGGCCACGGCGCCCAGCCTTGCTGCCGCGCTCGCGCCGAGACCCCGGTAAACGACCGATTGACCGTAGGCGGGCCCTCCGTAGCCTTCTGCCGCCATCTGCTTGTCGAATCGCTTGTTGAAGAGAACGATCTTTCCGGACACCTTCTCGCGGCCCAGGGCATTGAGTTCGTCGAAGTCATTGACCACGACAACCTCCGCGGTCACTCCTTCTGCCGGGGTTGCCACGCTCCCTCCCAGGGCCGTCAAGACGATTTTCTGCACTGTATCCGGCGCCTGGCCCGGGAATTGAACCAACTCGCCGGTTTCCTGGCCGCGCACCCAGTGGGGCACCGTCAATTTCTCGAGTTGGACATCCAGTCCAAGCCGGCGCATCTCGGAAGCCACGTACTCCACAGCCTGCTGGGCCTGCGGCGAACCGGTCAGCCGCGGGCCAATGTTGTTGGTCAGGTGACGGAGTTGAGCATAAGCATAATCGCTCTTAAGGGCCGCCTGCTGGACCTGTTTCAATTCATTCATGAGCTGCGGGGGATAGGTATAACTTGTGGTCCTGGGGCCTGGTTGTGCAAAAGAGGTGAAGCTCCAACAAATAACGAATACGGTAGCAAAAGAAAAGAGGGATCCGTAGGGTTTGGGTGGCGGAACAGTGTTTTTCATCGGCCTTCTTCCATTGAATAAGGTTTCTGACGTTGTCGGGTTCAATGTCAATCTGCTATGGAAACCTCGGCATTATAGGGAATCGCTCCGCAGAAGGCCAGCCTTGATTCCCTTGGGCGAGGGGGAGGCTTTTGACTCGCGGCAGGACACTGCAGTACCGGTCGATTCGAGCATCGCACCAGGTTTCCACACCGCCCGGAGCCCCTCTTCTTCCTGGTATGCTTTTATGTTGCCCGCAGTTCTCTTTCTGTCTTATCCTTTGCACACTCCTGGAAGGCGTTCTTTAAACAATCGACGGCCTGAGGTTGGAATCTATAATGAAAAAAAGACGATTTCGGCATTTAGCCCCGCTGGCATGCGCACTGCTCCTCTGTGCGCTTCTGTCTTCGGGGGTGATCTTTGCGCAGAGTCCCGAGGCGGCCCTGTCGGGGACCGTGTCTGACGAGAGCGGGGCACGCATTCCCTCCGCAGTCGTTTCGATCCGGGGCGTGGACTCGACATACAATCGTCAAACAAAGACCGATCCGGCGGGGGCCTTTCGAATCGAGCCCATCCCTCCGGGGAGGTATCAACTCAAGGTCGCGGCGCGCGGATTCGCGGAAGCTACGTATGAAATCAACATACACGTGAGCTCCATCCCCACCCTTTCGGTCACGCTTAGGCCGGAGGCTCTCAAACAGTCTGTCTCCGTCGTGGGAGAGGAGTACTCCCTGACTTCGCAACCGATCGAGACCACCAGCAGCATCGAGAAGACCACGGTTTCAGCCCGCGACCTGACGGCCCTTCCCCTCGCGCATCGCAGCTTTGCCAACATCGCTTATTTGAGCCCCATGACTCAGCCGGTAGAACCTTCCGATCCCACCAAAGCACGCATCACCGCAGTCTCGTTTGCGGGGAGCTCAGGGTTGAACGTCGACTTGTCCGTTGACGGTGGGGACAACAACGATGATTATATCGGTGGGTTCCTGCAAAACTATTCCCCCGATGCCATCCAGGATTTTGCGATCCGAACGGCCCAGTTCGATGCCGACACCTCGAGGACCAACGGCGGTTCCGTCATCATCGCCACTCGCCGAGGCACCGAACAGTGGCATGGGAGTCTCGGGTTTTATGAGCGCAGCCGCTCTCTGAATGCGCGCAATGATCTCGACAATCCTGAGCCGAATCCCAAGCAGCCTTTCTCGAGACAGAATGGTGTCGCCACCCTTGGAGGTCCCCTTCGAAAAGGACGGCTGTGGATGTTCTCATCCCTGGAATACATCCACGAAAACGCAAGCGTCGCCTACAGTGCGGACAGCTTGATTGAATTCAGGGCTCTGGCCGCGCTGGCGAACGGGGGGCTAGTCCCGGGGGTGAGTTCCATCGGCGTTCCTTCCTCGGTCCTGGTGCCATTTCGGGACACGCTCTTTTCGACACGGGTAGATTGGTCTTCCTCAGACCGCTCACAATGGTTCTTCCGCGGCTCGCTGGACCGGAGCCTTGTGCAGAACGATCTGGTTCAGCAGGCCGCTCTACCCTCCACAGGGGCCACCACCCGTTCCAACTATTTCAGTTTTCTGGTCAGCAATCAGTATCAGTTCCCATCGAACTGGACCGCGGTCCTTACCGTGGAAGCCAGCGAATTCCATCACACCAAGGAGAGAAACTCGCCACTGGGCCTTGCCCTGGCGTTCCCATTCAGCGCGAGCTTTCACACCACGTCCGGGTTCGAGACCTTTGGTGACAATCAGTTTGTTACTCCCATCACCGCGTTTCCCGTTCAGCGCGACCAGCAGAAGTACCAACTGCGGTATGACCTCCATTACTCGGCCGGCAAGCACTCCCTTTCATTGGGAACAAACTTGATCCACGAGCCCGTCTTAAGGGGAAGGCTCGCCGATGATCCGGAACTTCTGGTGGAGTTTCCCAACGATCCGAGCTTCTATCTCTCCAACCTGGCGCAATTCTCTTCCGATTTCCTGGCGGGGAGCACAGAAATTCCCGGCGGCAATGGGAATTTTTCACAGAGCATTCGCAGGTTGGGAGTCTACGGGCAGGATTCCTGGCGTGTTCGGCCTCATCTGACGTTGAATTTTGGGCTCCGATACGACACGACCTTCGGGCTCTTTCGAGCTGAGGGACGTCTGCAGGACCAAAATCCGGCGGTCGCCACCCTGAACGCCCTCGGAGTCCCGCTCTCGCCGGGCATTCCCCATGACTATCGCCGGGCCCTGGCGCCGCGGCTGGGATTGGCATACTCTCCCGGGAGTTCATCCAGGACGGTGATTCGGGCCGGGGTGGGTTTGTATTACAACGACCTGAGTCAAAACGGTTGGGTGAATGCCTTTCAGGCGGTGAACGCTCCCTTGACGGGCCGACTGGAGCCGGGAGACCAGGGCGCGGTCATTGATCCGCAATATCACACCCCCTATGCCTTGGAAGCCAGTGCCGGCATCGAGCATGCTTTCCACAAGAATTGGCGTTTAAATGTCCAATACGAACATCACCAGGGAGTCCACCAGTACCGTCGGTACGAGTACGTCGGGGGATTCACGCTTCCCGAAGATGCGCCCAACATCTCGCTGTTCAGGACCGACAATCGGTCCCGCTATGATGGGGTCTCGTTCATGGTGCAGCACCGCATGTCCAGCCGGTTCGAATTGACCGCTCATTACACCCTTGCCAGTGCATCCACATGGGGAGCAACCGTCGGTGAGCTGTTTGACTACGTCAACGGGGTCAGCGATGTGCGAAATGCTTTCGGCCCGGGAGACCATGGTCCTTCAGGCGAAGATGTGCGGCATCGCCTGGTGATTGCCGGGGCGCTGAGATTGCCTCTTAAGCTCGAAGTCACCACTCTCTCCCAATTTGAGAGTGCGCGTCCGTTCACCCTGGCCACGCCGGTGGATTTGAACGGGGATGGACTCGATTCCAATGACCGGGCGGTCGTGAACGGAGTCCAGACCACGCTCGACCAGTTTCGAGGAGCCCCGTTTGCGCAGATCGATCTTCGGGTGAGCCGGGAATTTACCCTGGGCGAGCGTGTTGCGGTCCACCCGTTCGTGGAGTTTTTTAACCTCCTCAACCGCACCAATCCCGGAAACAACTTTGTGTCGGATCTCTCCGCCCTGCCCATCCCGGCAAATCAACTCGGCAACGCCACGGCTCTTTGCGCGAATGCCGCATGCACGGCCACCCGGCCCATTACCAGTCTCAACGATCTGAGGGTCCCCGCAGGGGCCCTGGGTGATTTCTTCGGACCCGGCACCACTGTTGGCATCCCCTTTGCTGCCCAACTTGGAATCCGGCTGACGTTCTGAAAGCGTATTGAAATCAAACGGCCCGCCCATGGGATTATTTCGCGAAGTCTCAATTTCCTTAGCAACCCGGCAGGTAGCAAAAGCAAAAGAGAGGGTCCGAGAGAACAAACTTCTAACCCTCGGTGTCGTGGTGCTGGGCGTCATTGGGGTGGTTATCGTTTATTATGCGGTGGTGACGGTGGTGGCGTACGAGGTGACCCCCCAACTCTACGCCGACTATGTGGCTTCCCACAGGATGCCGCTCCGGCTGGAGTCCCTTCCTCCGCGGGATGTTGAAATCCTGCTGGCGGTTGAGGATCCCAACTTCATGAATCACCATGGTATCGATCTGTCGACTCCCGGCGCCGGCTACACCACCATTACCCAGGGGCTGGCAAAACAGGTTTACTTCGTCCATTTCCGCTCCGGTATCGCGAAGGTCAAGCAGTCGCTCTACGCTATGGTCCTGGATCGGCTCGTGACCAAGCAGGATCAACTCAAACTCTTCATCAATACCGTGTACATGGGGACTTTGGCTGGAAAACCGGTCAATGGCCTCTCGGATGCCGCGCGTGTTTACTTTGGGAAGGATTTTGGCGCGTTGACCGAAGACCAGTATATTGCGCTGGTGGCGATGATTGTAGGGCCGGACGGCTACAGCGTCGTCCGGTTCCCCGCCCGCAACGCGGAACGGGTCCGGAGGATCAAGAAATTGTTGCGGGGTGAATGCAAACCGTCCGGTCTGGCGGATGTGTATTACGAAGGCTGCAAGTAGTCTTGGAGCGCCCCTCTACACCTCTGCTGTAGGGTTCGATTTTTTGGGGTCGTCCCTATCAAAAGTCATTTCATGAATCGGCGCAAAGGAGACATTCTATGAAACGCTCTTCCATCTTAGCCATCGTTCTTCTGATTGTTTTTGGAAGTCTATTGATCGCACAGGATCACGCGACGTTCAAAGTGGGTACGGCGACCGCGGCCCGGGGGCAGAAAACCAGCGGGGTGATCGAAGTGCCTGCGGGTGTTGATGCGGCCTTGAGTATCCCGGTTGTGGTGGTGCATGGCGCGAAGCCCGGGCCCGTTCTCGCGCTGGTCGCAGGGGCCCATGGAACGGAATATGCCTCCATCATTGCGCTCGAAAAGCTGATCGAAAAATTGAATCCCGCGGAGATTTCCGGGACGGTCATCATTGTCCCGCTCGTCAACATTCAATCCTTCGAGAAAAAGGTGCCCCACGTCAATCCGGTGGACGGAAAGAGCATGAACCGGTTCTATCCGGGCAAGGCAGACGGCACGCAGACCGAGCGGGCATCCTTCCAGATTACAAAACAGGTCGTGGAACCATGCGATTATCTTATCGATCTGCATGGGGGCGATCTGGACGAGAGCCTGCGGCCTTACAGCTACTGGGTCCGGACCGACGACGAAAAGCTGAATGCCATCTCCCGTGAGTTGACGATGGCGTTTGGATTGGACCACATCATCATTACCCAGGACCGCCCCAAGGACCCTAATGCCTCGGTCTATCTCGACAGCACGGCCGCCCTGCGCGGAAAGCCCTCGGTCACCGTGGAGGCGGGGCATGCCGGCACTGTCGAACCGGAGGATGTGAACGCCCTGGTTCACGGCTGTTTGAACGTCATGCGGTATCTGAAGATGGCCCCGGGGACGGCCACGAGGATCGACCGTCCGGTCTGGATCATGAGGATCAATCCGGTGACCAGCGAGCAGACCGGGATTTTTTATCCGCTCGTCAAGCGCGGAACCTACGTGGCGGAAGGCATGAGGATCGGTTACGTCACCGACTATGTCGGGAAGGTGATCTTCGAAGTCCATGCCCCGTCAACGGGGGTCCTCCTTTATATCTGCGCCGTGCCTTCGATGAAAAAAGGCGACACGATTGCGTATATCGGGGGACTGGCAAGATAGACAAGCCTGAAGATCGAAGCCGATCTCAAGGTTTTGTTTTTGTCGTCGATAAGAGGACATGCTTCGAGCCTCACCGGTATCTCGGATCCGGGCTGTGCAATGTCAGCATACTGGGAGGAAACCTCGTGGACCTCTTCGGTGAAAGAAATCGCATCGGCATGAGAGGGAGGCTAATGCTGTCAGTCGTTGCATTTGGCCTAGCCTGGACAATTTTATCGGGAGACCTGGCATTTCCACTCCAGGACACTGGGCCTCCCGTTTCGTCCCCTACTGCCGCTGCGAGCAAACAGAACATGGTCCCGCCGCAGAGTTCCTCCGGCCATCACATCAAGTCTAATTCCGACCCAGCCGAGATCACCGTCAGGTCGGTGTACCTGGAAGGCGGGAGCGAGTTGCCCGATGCGCAGGCCCTGGTAACTAAGGGACTGAGGGCGCATACCTATTTCCTGGTTGAGGTTTCAGAGTTTGTCCGCCAACTCTTTTCGGACGACGGATACCTGCACGTCGAAGTGTCCGACCCCATCACTGCACCCATAGATTCAAGGACTGTCGATGTGACGTTGCGTATCAAGGCCGGGCCGCAATACCGCTTGAACGAGATTCAAATATCCGGGGCAAAAGCGATTGCGGTAACGGAACTTCGTGGACTGTTCCCACTCCAGGGCGGGGATATCTACAACAGGGGAAAGATTCGCAAAGCCTTCGAAGCCATGAGGCGACGCTATGAGACCAAGGGGTATATCAACTTCGTTCCCATCCCTGATGAGGAGTTTGATGAAACCGGCAGGACGATCCTGTTGAAAGTCAAAATCCAGGAAGGCAAGGCCTTTCGCTTTGGCCCATTGAAGCTTTCTGGGGTGGAGGCGGCCCCCGGTGTGGGTCACAAGATCCTGGCGGATTGGAAACCGTATCTCGGCCAGGGATTCAATATTGAACTGGTGGAGCAATTTATCGAGGAGCATTTCCGCTTGCCAAGAGCAAAAGTTGCTGAGTTCTACTGGCGCCACGTGAGACTCGAACTGAATGAAAGAGAGGGGATCGCCGCTATCCTGTTGCTTCTCCCAAACCATGATCCGGAATAATTGGGGCTTCGGCCAATAACGGTGTCGGGGACCAATTCTCAGCATTTGTCTTTCAGATCAGTCGACACAACTCTCCCGAATCCTGAAACTCGGTGTGTTTCGCTGACCGTATCGAATAATTGAAAATCCGGATCGGATATCACCCGGGCCGGGACCTCCATAAATAATTTGGCACTTCCCCAAACTGTGAGCGTCTCATACCAGAGGGGACCTGTGTCGAACTACATGGGGGCTGGGGATTCTTCAGGTTTCGAATAAGCTGATTTCAGAGGTAGAAGAGAGGTTTTCGGAGGCTTTGGCCCCTCCAGATCGTTCGATTTGGAGAATGAACCTTTAGAAAGCTCAGCGGGGAGCCTGAGTTCCCCTCAATTGCGCCACCTACCCTGCCTCTTTTACCCTTAGCCCGCGGTTCGGCCTGCTCCCTGCAAAGGTGCGTCCAGGTTGCCCGTTTAGATCCACCCAAATTCCATCTGAGGGAATGTCATGCTTGAAGTCTCCAATCTAGTCAAACGATTCAATCGCATTCCGGCGGTCGATGGCGTGAGCTTCACGATTCACCGGGGTGAAATCCTTGGCTATCTCGGGCCCAACGGCGCCGGGAAAAGCACGACGGTGAAAATGCTGGTGGGACTCATGGAGCCCACCGAGGGGAGAATTCTCTTCCACGGTGAAGACGTCCGCCACAACAGGATTGAATTCCAGCGCCGGTTGGGTTACGTCCCCGAGGAACCAAACCTGTATCCGCATCTCACCGGCCGGGAATACCTGCAATTGATCGGCCGCCTGCGGGGGATTGCGCGGAGAGCGCTGGAGCCTCGAATCGATAAGATGCTCCGCTTGTTTTCGCTCTGGGAGGACCGCTATTCGCCTCTGGCCTCTTACTCCAAGGGGATGCGTCAAAAGATCCTTCTTTCGGCGGCATTGCTGCATGACCCCGATGTGCTGATCCTGGACGAGCCGTTTTCGGGACTGGACGTCAACACCGCCCTGGTGCTGCGCGCCTTGCTCCGGGCGCTGGCGGATGAAGGCAAGATGATCCTCTACAGCTCGCACATGCTGGAAGTGGTCGAAAAGGTGTGTTCCTCGGTGGTGATTTTGCGCGATGGGAAGGTGGTGGCCGACGGCGCCATCCAACATCTCCGCGCCCTGATGCAGCAGCCCTCGCTCGAAGGGATCTTCACGCAGCTTACCGAACAGGAAGACCCGGGGCGTGTCGTGAAGGATATTCTGGCGGCGATGCGATCTTGAAAACGGGATAACATGCGAGACAGACTCGAACGTTTGCAGAACTGGCTGAAGGAGACCCATTCGACCGGGTTCGAGCTGAGCCGCTTCTTTCTTCTCCACTCTCTGGACGGGGATTTCGTATCCGCACCCGGGCAGTGGCGACCGGTCACGGCGGGAGTGATTGCCATCCTCCTGTCCTCCTGCCTTGTTTTCGCGCAGGTGTTCAGCGGCAAGTACATGATCCTGAACTGGCGGCCGGCCGTTGAGCCGTTTCGCCGCGCGGTTCTCGCCGACACACTGTTCCTGATCACCCTGGCGATGTTCGTCATCGGGCTCTTTACGTCGTTCCAGTGGGCGTCGTTGTTTCCGGGGCTTCGCGATTATCTGGCCCTGGCATCCCTTCCGGTCCGCCTGCGGGAGATGTTCGTGGCCAAGTTCACGGCCCTGCTGGCCTTCGCGGGATTGTTCATTCTGGCCATCACGCTCCCTCTGAGCGTGATGCTGCCTACCGCCATGTCCGGCCGTCACGCAACCACCCCTTATGGCGTGGAGGTCGGGGCGATCCTGGTCTCTACCTCCCTGGCGTCGTTGTTCATGTTTTTCTCGCTCGTCGCGGTGCAGGGGGTGCTGCTGAATGTCATCCCGATCCGCCAGTTCACGGGCGTTTCATTGGCGGTGCAGGCTTTTCTGCTCACAGTGCTGATGTGCTCGCTCCCGTTCGTGTTTTCGATTCCAGGGATGGATCGATTCATGGACCAGCGGCCGGGCTGGGCCGTATGGGTTCCGCCCCTCTGGTTTCTGGGATTACACCAGACGATGGTCGGCGCATTTGAACCCTTTGCGAACCGGCTGGCCGCGTTGAGCCTGGCCGGTGTCGGTGCATCCGCGGTGGCCGTCATGCTGACCTACACGTGGAGCTACCGCCGGCACAAGATGCGATTGATGGAGTCGGCGGGCACAGGAGCAGCGACCGTGCGGCGGGGCTGGCTTACGGTTCTCGGCGGGTGGGTCATTCCGGATTCCCGCAAGCTGGCTGTGTTCTCTTTTATTCGAAAAACCCTGAGTCGTAACCGGCAGCACCGTCTCGTCCTGACGGCGTTTGCCGGGCTGGCGGTCGCGGTGATCTTTGAGAGCTTCATCAGCCTCGCGCTCAGCCGCGGATTTCGAGGGTTCTCGGCGCCTTCACCGGGGCTGCGCCTGGCCGCTATCTCGGCGCCCCTCGCCCTATCGTTGTTCATGCTGGCAGGCTTCCGTTACCTCTTCCGGTTGCCGGTGGAACTCCGCGCCAACTGGGCGTTCCGCGTCAATGAGGAGGGGATTCGGCCCGCCTTCCTGGGGGGAGTGGAATGGTTTCTTCTTTGCGGCGCGGTGCTCCCCGTGGCAGGTCTCACGCTGCCTCTGGAAGTGTACATCCTTGGCGCCCGCGCCGGGTTCAGCGCGGCGCTCCTGTGCCTGCTTCCCTCACTGGCGCTGATGGAGCTGCTCCTCATGCAGATCAAGAGAATTCCTTTTACCTCTTCCTATCTGCCCGGTCAGCGACCTGTGATTCAGACGGTTGTGCTTTACTGCGTGGCCTTGTTCCTCTATGTGTCGGTTCTCGGTGGCATTGTCGCCTGGTGTCTTGAGAGGAGCATGCTGACCCTGGGGATGCTGGCAGGGCTGTTCGCGGTGTGGATGCTCGCTCGAAGGGTCCGACGGGAATTCGGGGAAGGGGGCCAGATCGATTTCGAAGAATTGCCCGAACCCGTCGTTATGGCGTTGGACCTCGATCGGGACTAGCTGGGTCGCTGGTTGGTGCCGCAAGGACTTCACGAACCTTGTTGAGGAGCGACTTCTGGGTGAACGGCTTTTGGAGAAGGGACACTCCAGGCCGGAGCACACCGTGATGCGAGATGGCATCTTCGGTGTATCCGGAGATATAAAGCACTTTCATCTCCGGTCGTCTCGGACGGAGCTTTTCGGCGAGCAATGGACCGCCCATCCCGGGCATGACCACATCCGAAAGTAGAAGAGGGATGGGGCCCCGATGCTGTTCGACGAGCTTGAGCGCCTCTTCCGGATCCCCCGCTTCGAGCACTGCGTAACCGTGGCCTTCCAGAATCTCGCGTAACAATTTGCGGAGCGGAGAAGCGTCCTCCACTACCAGGATGGTCTCGGATCCGCCGGGCACCTTCTCCTGCTGTGAGTCCCGGCTTGAGTCGGAATTCACTCCTCCCTCTAACTCGCGGGGGAGGTAGATTCGGAAGGTTGTCCCGATGCCCAGCCGGCTCTGGACCCAGATGTAACCATTACTCTGTTTGACAATGCCGTAGACGGTGGCCAGTCCCAACCCCGTCCCCTTGCCTTCCGCCTTGGTGGTAAAAAAGGGTTCGAAAAGGTGAGACTGAACTTCTGTGTCCATCCCGACTCCGGTATCGGACAATCCCATCATGACATAGAGGCCTTTGACTGCACCCGGATTGGCGCTGACGAAGTCTTCACCGAGTTCGACGTTAGCGGTCTCCAGGGTGAGGGTCCCGCCATTTGGCATGGCGTCACGGGCATTGACGGCCAGATTCATAATAATCTGTTCGACCTGCCCTAGATCGGCCTTGGTTTGCGCAAGTTTTGAATCGAGCCTTGTGTCGAGCTGTATGTGTTCGCCAATCAAGCGGCGAAGCATCTTGTTCATGTCCTCCACCACCTTGTTCAAACTCAAAACGACCGGTTGCAACATCTGTTTGCGGCTGAAGGCGAGGAGCTGCCGGGTCAGCGCCGCCGCCCGATCTCCCGCCTTCCTTATCTCGGTAATATGAGTGTACATCGGGATGGTGGGGTCCACCTGTTGAGACAGCAGTTCACTATATCCGATGATCACTCCCAGGAGATTATTGAAGTCATGGGCGATGCCACCCGCGAGCCGGCCGACCGCCTCCATTTTCTGGGCTTGCCGAAGCCGATCGGTGAGTTGCTTGGACTCTGTCAGGTCCGCATAAATGCCAAAATTTGCGATTTGTCCCTCCGTGGCCGTGAGGGTGACTCCAAAGAGATGGACCGGAACTCGACCACCATCCTTTCGTTGCCGGACCGTTTCCATTTCAACGGCGATCCCGTTCAGGTTCTTCGTGGAGATATTGTCGGCCTCGGCGCGCAAATCGGGAGGCACGATGACCGCATTGATGAATTTTCCGTGAATTTCATCGATGGAGAAAGCAAACGTCTTTTCGAAAGCCCGGTTGATTCGCAGGATCCTGTCCTGCTCGTCCAACATGACAATTCCCACCGGGGCGTTTTCAAACAGAGACTGAAACCGGGTCTTTTGAAGGAGCAGTTCCTCGTCTGACCGCTTCCGCTCGATTGCCAGGGCAATCTGGTTTCCCACCGACGTCAGGAATTCCAGGTCCCTCTGGGTGTAGGCCTTGGGATCGGAGTAATGTTGGACGACCAGGACGCCGATCGTTTCCTTGAGGGTCCTGAGGGGAACCCCCACCCAGACGGACGGAAGGGTCTCGACGCTTCCGACCTGACCTTCCTGAATCAGTTTCTGGAAGACCTGCTCCGTCATCAGTATCGGTCGGCCGGTCCGGAACACATACGCCGTTCTGCTCCGGCCCACCTCGGCGGGCCCGCGGCGCGCAACGTACTGGTCCACAAAGTAGGGGAATTCAATGTGCCCCTTTTCCTTGTTGTAGAGCGCGATATGAAAATTGTCCGCGTAAACCACTTTTCGCAGCGAATGATGAATGCGACGGAGCAACTCGTCCAGGTTCGCGGTCTGATTGATCCCCTCACTGATTTCAAAGATGACTTCTCGCTCTTGTTCCGTCCGCACCTGGTCGGAGACATCGGTGATGAATCCTTCCACCGCCAGCAACTCGCCGTGTTCGGAGTAGACCCCTCGGCCATGTTCCCACACCCACTTGGTCTGGTCTTGTGCCGTCCGGATGCGATACGGAAGCTTGTAGGGAGTTTTCTCTCGCAGAGCGACCTGGATGTCACTCCGGCGTCGATTCTGGTCCTCATCGTTGATGACATTATTAAAGCCGAATTGAGGGTTTTGAATGAGGTCCAGGGGGGTGTAGCCGGTCAAATCCAGACAGCCGTCGCTGATGAATTCCATGGACCCGGCGTGATCGTTCTTGCTCCGGAACGCGATGCCGGGAAGATTTGAGATCAACGTGGAAAGACGGCGCTCGCTTTCGCGGAGTGCTTTCTCGGTCCGCTTGCGCTCCGTGACATCGCGGGCAATCCCCAGAACCAGTTCCTGTCCTTGGATCTTAATGGGGAACGTCCTCATCTCCGCGATGACTTGAGTCCCGTCCTTCCGGGTCAGAGTGAGTTCCTCAGGTCCGAAAGACATTCCCTGGGCGCTCGTCTTCAAGCCCAGGAGAGCCGTTCCGATTTGCTCCGGTGAGAGCAGATTCAAGGTCAAGAAATTCTTTCCGATGAGCTCTTCTCTGGGGTAGCCGATCAGGGATTCCGCCGCTCTGTTCCCGCCCACGAAATTCCCTTGCAGATCGTGCAGATAATAGGCGTCGGGCGCGAATTCAAAGAGGATTCCCAGGCGTTCCTCCGAATTCATGAGTTCCTCTTGGGCCCGCTTGCGCTCCGTGATGTCACGGGCGACCGTGCAAGCCCCTACGATGGTGCCCGCTGGATCTTTGATCGGCGAAATCGAGAGCGAGAGGAAGATCCGGCGGCCGTCCTTCCTCACCCGCTCGGTCTCGAAATGGTCGATCCTTTCTCCGCGTCGAAGGGTCGCCATGATCTCCGGAAACTCGTTAGTATGGTCGGGCGGAAGCAGGTTCGAAATGGGTTGGCCAATAATCTCCGGGGAGGAGTAGCCATAAATGCGTTCTGCCCCCTTGTTCCAGCTTTGAATGGTCCCCTCCATATCCTTGCTGATGATGGCATCATCGGAGGATTCCACGATTGAACTGAGCAAGAGCGCAGTGTCATTTAAGATCGCATGTCCTGTAATATCAACCACTTTGCTGGTCATCGGCACCTCTCCCCCAGGTCAATCCCCTTCATCCTGCAATAAAATCTTTCCAAAAAGTTCTCTTAGGACCGTATCTATCCTGGCCCCGAGGGCCACGGGAAAAAAAGCACAATGCGAATCCAATTCCTCGAAAGCCCCCCTTCCATCTTCTACGTAGGGAAGCAGCGGCCGAAGGCAAGAAGCATCCGCGGGGATCCTTTGATCCGGATCTTTCTTCGCACCAGCGCCCAGACAAGATTCCGCTCTTTGGCCAGAAAGCCCAGCCAGGTGCGGCTGTCCGCCGAGAGATGAAGATCCGCCCTCCCCTGATGACCGTCTTGCACGTGGAGGGACTTGTTGCGAATGACGACGGTCGCCCGGCGGTGCTCCTCCCCAAAGAAGGTGAAGTGAAAAGTGGCGTTCAATCCCTCCGCCTGATGTCGCTGAAACGTGTTGGGCAGGTTAGCCAGGAAGGCCTCAATCGAGAGGACGCGCAGCCCGTTGTGGACGCGCTTCACCTTTTTATGCGGGAAGTGACGGGCCACATACGTCTCCGCGTCGGAGCGGGGCACCACATAAACCGTTTCCGTTTTGTCTTGCAGGGGCCTGACGACCTCTTTGAGGAATTCCTGCCGTTGTTGGAGAAACGGACCGATGACGTCTTCCCCCGCAGGGCAGACGGCCATGCAGTAGGCGGATTTATAGTTGGCTCCAAACGAGAGGCTCTGCCACATCGAGGCCGATTCCGATTCGGTCACCCTCTGGCGATAGTCCCGGACTCCCTTGCTCTCCACGACCGTCTCTACCCAGTCGGTGAAGCCGCTCATGAACTCCCGGTAGTTGTGGGTATAGCAGGCCGAGAAGTCGAAGTGGCCGTCGGCGCCGATGGCGCCGACCGGACAGGCCGCGACGCACAACTTGCATTCCAGGCAGGGATTGTAGTCAAGGGGATGGTCATAAACGGTCACTTCCGCGTCGATGAGAATTGTGTCCAACAGGACAAAACTCCCGAACCTCGGATGAATGACATTGCGGTGGATTCCCATACGTCCGAGCCCCGCCGCCACCGCCACAGGCTTGTGGGAGATGACCCAGGTTTTCCCGCCGGGGAAGCGTTCCATCTCCATGGGAAAACCAGCCGAGGGATTCATGGCCCGGATCCCGCGCTGCTCCAGGGCGGCGACAATTTGGCGCGCTGCATGATTCAGCTGATCCGTGGTCTGGTGAAATTCTTCGTTGGAGACGGACCGGGCCGTGTTGCGGATGTTCTCTCGGTTCATTCGGCACACCAGGCTGACCAGGGTTTTCGCGTGGGGAAAGACGGCCTGGATCGCGCGGCGTTGGTCGGCCAGTTCCGCCCGCTCGATCTCGACAAAGCCGACATCGCCGGCCCCCGCCTCAAGACAGAGCTGGCGAAGCCATGCCGAATCCACCACGGAGGGGGGCGTCCGGGCGGCGTGGGCCTGCCCCTGCTCGTAAAAGTGTTGGACCGTGGGATGTTCATTGAGGGAAGTCATGAATTCTCCTTTCGTTGTATATACAACTATGATCTCCAAAAAAAATCAGCCCTGCTCTCTCAGGCCTCCCCGCCTCAAGGCAGCGGCCGTTCGGTCGAGCACGGACCAACCCTGCTCACCCAACAGCGCCCTGGCCCGTTGCTGAGCTTCGCGCCACGCGGGGATGGCCTTTTCCAGAAATCTTGCACCCGCGGTCGTGACCTGGAGCAAACTGGTCCGTCCGTCCTCGCCGGCGCTCCTTTTCAGCCAGCCCTGAAGGCGCATTCGCTCGACATCGCGGCTGAGCGTGGATTTTTCCAGGTGCAGGACCCGGCAGATGTCCCGGGGTCGGGCCTGACCCAGGCAGGACGCCGCCACCAGGATGTTCATCTGGCTGACGGTCAGGCCGTGCGGCCGCAGGGCCTGGTTGTAAAGCCTCGTCACGGCCCGGGTGAGCAGACGCAACCGGACGGCGATGCATTCCTCGGCGATCTGCTTGACCTGGAGGGAGGGAGATTCCGTTTTGTGAGTCATGGTGTTTGAGATGAATCCGTTTAATTGTATATACAACTATCGGTCTCTGTCAAGTAAAAAAATTGATCCGTCGCGCAAGCGGCGAAAGCTGGAATTGCCGCTCCCGGGTGGCGATGCACAATGGAGGAAGAAAGGGTGCCGCCCACACCCACGGAGGACAAGGCCGGCCGGGGTCAACGGATTGAATGTCGAACGGGTTCGGAAAGTCCCGCAAAGGCCGCAGCTCACGGATCGAGGTACTTCACGAAGACCACTTCATTCTGGGTTTCGTTGTAGAGCAACTCATCGGCGATGGCCTTGACCGTCAACAGACCAAAGCCCCCGGGACGCACACCCATCTGCGCCCGGGTCTCTATATGCTCCCAGGGGCGGTCGGGGGCATTCTCCAAGGCGGCGCGTTTCAGGCCTTCGAAGCGAAAACCCGTCCCGGGGTCTGCGATCCGATACAAGACCATCCGGCGGGCGCGCAAGTAGGAGATGCGTACCTTCTGGTTGGGATCCAGTTTCCCCCCCCATTCGACGGCATTGGTGAGCAGTTCCCGAAACGCCATGCCGATGCGCTCGCGGATGTCATCCGGCAAGTCGGCCCTCAGTTGGTCCATGAAACCCGTAATACGGTTTGCCACTTCCAGGTCACAGGGCACCAGCAGCTCGACCCAGTTCGGTCGGGCCGACAAAACCTCGATGGGAGGGGAAGTCGGCTTGGCGGCCAGAGAATCCTTGACCAAATCGACCAGGGCCTTCGGGTCGATGGGTTTGGTGATGTAGTGGTAAGCCTGCTCGCGGACCGCTCGCAGCAAGGTCTCCGGCGTGTTATCCGATGTCATGACCAGGACTCTGGGTCTTCTGGCCTGCTCGCGAAGCGAGGCGAGCAGTTCCAGACCATTCAAGCGGGGCATCCAGATGTCGGTCAGGAGCAGGTCGAAGTCTTTCTCGCGCAGTTGCTTTAAGGCAAGCGCACCGTTCGCCGCGGTGGCAACTGAAAACCCGGCACTCTTCAGCACGCCCCGCAACAAAAGGCGCGTGGTCCGATCGTCCTCGGCGATGAGAACGGTTTTCATGATCTTCTCCGGCGGGGGTTTTGATGATGATCCTGCTTGGGGGTCCTGGAGCCTCGCCGAAGGGTTGACCTCGCGCGCCCGAGCGCTTCTTCGAAGCGATCGACGGCTTTCACCAGGTCCGGGTAGAGCACCCGGGCTTCCTCCCAGTCGCCCCGTCGCGCAGCCAGCTCCAGCTTCGTGGCGCGATCGACGATCTCCCCGACTCCGAAGTTTGCAGCAGACCCTTTCAGGGCATGCGCCGTGCTCGCCAGGGCCCGCTGATCTCCACGATCGAAGGCTCTCTTCATTTCCGAGAGCATCTTCGGGCAATCCCCCAGGAACGATTGAATCAGGACGCGAAGGAGTTTAGCGTCCCCTCCCAGCCGGGCGAGCATGAGGGACGCACTGAAGCTGCCCGAAGGCTTGGTCTCTTCCTGGTCCGGCGCCGCGTGGGCGGAACGGCCTAATTTTTCGATGGTCTCATAGAGAACGGCGGGATCAATGGGTTTGGAGACGTAGGCGTTCATCCCCGCCTCAAGGCATCGGTCGCGGTCGCCTTTCATGGCATGGGCCGTCATGGCGACGATGGGGACGTGCGCCCCGGACGGCTTCCCGCGGATCGCCTTGGTCGCTTCGATTCCATCCATTTCCGGCATTTCCACATCCATCAGAACAACGTCAAACGTCTGCCTATCCAGGGCGGCCAGCGCCTCCCGCCCGTTCGCGGCCACGACGACTTGGTGGCCCCGCTTTTCCAGCAAGCGGAGCGCGAGTTCCCGGTTCACGGAATTATCTTCCGCCACGAGGAGGCGCAGGGGATGGGCGAGCGAGGCTGGCTTTCGCCCGTCCGCGGTGCCCGCGCGAGTCCTTTTAAGCGAGGGCGCGCCCAACGTGGTAACAATCGTGTTCCACAGCTCGGACTGTTTGACGGGCTTGTTTAGATAGGCGCTGACCCCCAATCGCTCACACCGTTCCATGTCGGCTCCCACTCCCGTGGAGGTGAGCAGAATTAACCGCGCATCACGGAAGCGGGGACTTTGCTTAATTTTCGCGGCGACTTCAAATCCATCCATCCCGGGCATGTGGGCATCAAGCAGCACAAGCCGGATGGGTTGGTCTGAGTTCCGGGCGTGCTCCATCGCCGCCAGGGCGTCCCGGCCATTCTGCGCCACCACAGGTCGCATGTGCCAGTTCCGGAGCATTTCCTCGAGGATCTGCCGGTTCGTGGCGTTGTCATCCACGACGAGCACGGGCATATCGCGGACATCGATGGGCGGAACCGGGACGGACTCGTCGGCGGCTTCCTGGGGCCGTCCAAACTGCGCCGTGAAACGGAAGGTGCTGCCGCGTCCCACCTCACTTTCCAACCCCATGCGGCCGCCCATCAGCTCCACCAGTTGTGTGGAGATGGCCAGCCCGAGCCCCGTGCCCCCATACTTTCGGGTGGTTGACGTGTCAGCCTGCGCGAACGGCTCGAAAATTTCCTTCTGCTTTTCCGGGGAGATCCCTATCCCGGTGTCAGAGACCGCAAAACGCAGCGAAACTTCTCCCGGCGTCTCCCACACGACTCCCACGTCGAGGACCACCTCCCCCTTCTCGGTGAACTTGAGCGCATTGCCCGCCAGATTAACGATGATCCGGCGGAGGCGATCCGGGTCACCGATCAGCCTTTCCGGAACATGAGGAGAGATGTGACAGGCAAGCTCGAGTTGTTTTTGCTGGGCACGGAGGGCCAGGACTTTCAATGTGTCTCCGACCACCTCCCGAAGGCCAAACTCCACCCGGTCCAACTCAAACTTCCTGGCTTCGATTTTCGAGAAATCGAGGATATCGTTGATCAGCGTGAGCAGGGAGTGTGCGGATTCCTTGACCCGCGTCAGGTACTCCCGCTGCTCGGCGGAGAGAAGCGTGCCCATCGCCAACTCGGTCATTCCAAGGATCGCGTTCATCGGGGTGCGGATCTCGTGGCTCATGTTGGCCAGGAATTCACTCTTGGCCCTCGTCGCTTCCTCCGCCTGTTGCTTGGCGGCTCCGAGTTCCCGGACAAGTTGAGCCAGTCGCTTTGCATTTTCCTCCTGGAGTTCCTGGGCAGCCTCGAGGTGATGGGCATATTGTTTCAGCTCCTCTTCTGCCTGGCACCGCTCCGTGAACTGGCCCACCTGGCTGCCGATGGAGCCGAACATCCTGAGCAGGTCGTCATCCGGCCGTTGGATCTCTTTACTGAAAAACTCCAGGACGCCGATGATTCTGTCGCCGGCGCGGATAGGAAATCCGAAGGCGGCATGCAGGTTTTCTTGAGCGGCGGTGATGGCGCGCGGAAAATTATCATCCTGCACGACGTCTTGAATCCAGGCGGACTGACCACTGGCCCAGACACGCCCTGGAAGGCCGACTCCCGGCGGGAAAGTGGTTTCGCCCGTGACCTGCTTGAATCGTGCCGCATCCAAGCGCGCGACATGCCAGATATCCACACAACGCAGCACATTCGCTTTCCCGTCCACCCGCCAGATCGCTCCCATGGCCCACCCCAGGCTCTCGCAAACGGCCTTCAGGATCTGGGGCGTGGCAGAGCTCAAGGAGGCGGATTCCGCCAGAATGCGCGTCACGGCGTACCCCGCCGCGAGCCTTTGTTCGGCCCGCTTGCGGTCTGTAATGTCGCGGGCGACGGCATAGATCAGGCCTTGTTCCATAACCGGGGTGGCACTCCAGAGAAGCCATTTATAGGACCCGTCCTTGCAGAGAAAGCGATTCTCAAAGGAGACCGTCTGCGTGCCGCTCGCCAGCTTCCGTGCTTCCTCAATCGTGGCACCGCGGTCGTCCGGATGGATGAATTCGAAATAGGGCTTTGAAAGGAGCTCTGAGAGGGTGTGCCCCAACAGCTTTTCACAGGCAGGGTTCAGGCGCTTCAGGTAACCATCGAAACCTGAAATGCACAGCAAGTCGAGGGACAGCGTGAAAAGGTGTTCCAGCTCCTTCTCGGTCTGGAGGGAGGAGAAGTGCTGTTCCTCGCCGGCTAATGGCGGTGCTGTCATAAACGCCCGCGTCTCGCAGTAGGTTTGGCTCGGTCTTTTTCCGGTGGCCGTCATTTTATCACAGCGCTGGCCTGTCCAGAGGGGAATCCTTCAGACCGGGGGAGCGGTCGGCCCGAAATCAGAATCACAGCCCCAGGACTCGAAGATCGGCGTGGCTAACATGAAGGCCCCCGTGGGACTTCGCCGGCATAAGAACAACTTGTGCGAGAGGTTCCTGTGGCATGGCCCGGGTATGCTGACGGGCCAATGGATCGAGGCCGTTTGGCCTTATGGGCAGGTGAAATTGCGGTTTGCGAAAAAAAGTGCCCTGCTCCACCGATAGGAGATCAGGGCGCTTCGTCATGGGGCTTCACTCGGCGCGAATATCCGGAGATTGCTTATTCGCCAGCCGGGAGTCGACCATATTACAACTTGGGCAGCAACAGGGGATTCCACTTCCCATCGACGTTAAAACTGCTTCGGGCGGTCGCCGCTTCTTCTCTGCCATTCTCTTGAGCTCGCTTGGAGTCGACGTGAGAGTCCACGCTCATGCTCGCGGTGGCCCCACCGAAGGCGCCTCTGCGTGCGATCACGGCGGTGCCAATGGCTGCATCACTGCCGGTCGATCCGGTGAGTATGAGATTTCCGACAAAGCCCGTCGCAGTGGCCAGGGTGACCGGACAGAGTTCGCTCACCATCTGTGCCGCGTGGGCGAAAGCCGCGAATGAGATCGTACCGGAGCATCGCACCACACCGGACTTGTCATACAGCTGGGCTTGCATGGTGATGCCGGAATTGTAGGGGTTGACCAGGGCATAACCGGTGTCCTCGCCCGTGGCGAAATCTCGAAGCACGGGGATCGAAATCTGATTGTAAACCCGCGTGGGGGAGACCCCCACGGTGAACAGCGGCATGCCAGTGAATTGGTTTCCGGCGTAATACGTCCAGCTCAGGTATCCGCCGAGATTGTGGCTGTTTGTCACTTCGGTCACGCGCAACCAGCCGGTCTCGAGAGTTCCCACTCCATCGGTGTCCAGTTTGCAGCTGGAGTGGGGAGGGACCTGAAAATTGAGGGTGGTTGTCGTCGACGCCGTCACAAAGCAATCGGTGAAATACTGGGTTCTCAATGCATTCATCGGGATGTTGTGATCAAAATCTTCCAGCTGCACTTCCGAAATCCTGTCTTCAGGATTGGAGACGACCAATGTCGTGACATAAGTGGAATTCCCGGAGACTCCATTGGCCACCTGGGCATACCGCAGACGCCAGTTGTATTCGGTTTGGCCCATCATCGGCAAGGCCGCCAGGAGTAGCAGGATCGCCATGATCCCGAGGCGAAGGATTAGAGTTTTGCGCAATTTCATTTAATGCCTCCAGTGAGAGGGTTAAGGACTCGGTTCATTTTGCAGCCGCGGGACAACTAAGACCGCCTCCAAGATGCAAGGGATGGGAACCATTCTTACTGCTCAAGTTCAGTTGGTGTCGGCCCACAGCCTCAGAACTCTCAATAAATCCCCCCAATTGTCATGTCGGCGTGTTACAGAAGTTTGTCGCTGTAATCCTTGATGCCCGCCGCACCGGAGCCGATTTGCATCCACTGGTTCCCTCAAGGAACCATTGGCGTGATGTCAAAGATCACCCAACCTTTCCACCGGGCGCAGGTCTGTTTCCGGTCCACTTTGCAGTGAGAAGATTTTAGATAACACTCGGAAGGCCAGTCGCGTCTTTGAACAGGTGAGATACCGGCCGGCACATTGGGCCATTATTTTTTTCCAAAAGGATGGGTGGATCATGGAAGAGAACCAGCGAAGGTCGAGAAAATTTGGGGCCCGCGTTGTCAGCGTTATATTGCTGTACCTCCTCTTGGCGGGCCCGACGCTGTCTTTTGCTTATCACGAGTGGTTTCGGGGCCTTGACCTGGAGTCCGCTTTGGGGCAAGCAAGCCTCGTGATGGTGGGGCGCGTGGCGCATGTAAGCGAAACCAAAATTATCATGGGAGGGAAGGGCGAGCGCTCCCTCCTCCAATTCAAATTCGAACCGGTGCGGGTGCTCAAAGGCGTGTTCTCGCGGAAGTCCCTTTCCCTGACGAGCGACGACCTCGGAGTCCAGCGGTTTGGGGACGCCTCGCCCATCGAGGCCGGCCAGTTGCGTTTGTTGATGTTGGGGCGCTCGATGCAGGGTTTTGCCATCGTGCACGACTCCCCCAGCCTCGAGCAGGCGATCCCATTGTTGCAAGATCAAAACGACGGGTTGCTCGGGACTGTCAGGATATTGCTTGCCGTCAACGCCACCACCGACCGTGCCTCGAAAGACGCCTTATTGCTCGAGGGATTGCGGACTCAAAAAGGCGCACCGGCTATTCCGCTGCTGGTCGCCTTGAAGCGCCGCTCGCTGCTGGCTGCACAGACCCCGGGCACGATCGCGGCTGTGGCGCCTCACTTGAACGACTCTTCCCCCGCCGTGCGCGAGGCGGCGGCGAACACCCTCCACGATCTTTTCGAAGCTGATTATCTCGATCAACCCGTGCTCCGGGGCGACGCGGTCAATGCCCTGGCCGTATCGCTTGAGAAGTCCGATGCGGATGTTGCAGCCCGAGTCGCGGCATTCGAGGCAATGGGCACCGCAGGACCCGGCGCGCTGGAGAACCGGTCGGCCCGGGCACAGTTCGATCTCAACCGGCCTCTCACCTTTGCAGAGCAAGGCGCACGGCTCCGTGCCATGGGTCAGCTTAAGATGGGCGGCCAGGAAGCCGCGGTGATGGCCCTGCTCAGGCAAATGCCCCTGGATGCTCCCCCGGCAGTTCAATACGGGGCGGAATGGACAATGGCACGGTTGAAGCCGAGCGAAGGGATCCGAGAAATCGTCCTCAGGATCGAGAGGAAGTTCGAGTCGGGGCTCCCCGTCGTCACGGACTTGGATGTTCTGAGTGACCTGCCATCCGCCGACGCCACTCCGGCCCTACTTGAGGTCTCGAAACTCCCGCTGGACCATGCGGAGCAAAATGAGTTTGCCTCTGCCTGCCGAAAGATAGCCGACGGGCGATTAGTCGCGCCCCTGGCGCGTCTGCTCGTCCCGAACCAGTGGGATATCTGGTGGCAGGCGTCCGAAGCGCTGATCAGGATCGATACCGACGAGGCCGCCAAGGCGTTTGAGCCGCATCTGGGTCAGGAAACGAACCTGTTGCGGAAATTGGAAATGGCCGAATTCTTGGGTCGGCACGGAATTCGCGACGGCTATCCTTACGCCCTCGAACACATGTCTGAGCCGGATCTGCGTGAGCAAGCCGTTTCCGCCCTGGGCGCGATACGCGAGCCTCGAGCGGTGGGAGAACTCCGCAGAATCCTTGAAACCAGCAACGATGTGGCTTGGAACATCGCGGCCGTGCGGGCCCTGGGAAGGCTCGGTACAGTCGATTTGACGCCGCGACTGCTGGAACTGGCGCGAAACGAGAAGAGCCCGCTCGCCCCTTCAGCGCTCATTGCCCTCGGGGACCTTCACGAACCCCGGGTCCTCGAACTCGTCCGGGCAGGCTTGTCCTCGCGGAATATGGAAGTGTTGACAGCCAGTGCCCGAGCGGCCGGCAACCTCGCGGCATTACCCGGCGTCAGCGCCGAGGACATTCGCGATCAGCTTGCCTCACTGCTTGCTGATCCGGGCGCTCCCCAGGAGGCGCGCATCGCCGCCCTTGATTCGCTTGAGGCGTTAAATGATCGGCGTCTCGATGGCGCGCTGGCTCGAGCGGTGCGCGATGCGGGACTCGAGGAAAGCAGCCTCCTCCTCAAAATCGAAAAGTTACTGCGGGAACGAAAGGTAAAACTGATGCCTTAACTTGGATTCCGTCGATCTTCTGCCCCCACCCTCGCTCCGTCCCGCAAAGAGCGCGGGACGGACCTTCCTGCCAAGGCGGATCTTCGGCAGGTGTGGTTACACTCGGGCAGCCCTCTGGGCCGAATCGTAGTCTCCGCCTCCCTGGGCCGGATCGCACTCTCCACCTCCCCGGGCCAAGTCAAACTCTCCACGTCCTTGGTGGAGCAGTTCCATCCAACCTTCTTCCCACCACAATCTCCTTCCCAGAACACGCCTCGGCGCCGGGATTTAAAGTCAGAAATCCCTTGCCCCCGCCAATCCGGTTGTTGTAGTCTCCCTCCAGTTTGCGAGCCTCCACAAGCCCGTTCGCGCGGGAGAGCGGGAGACTTCGCGCACGAGGAGGCATTGAGAAACTCAGCCCATTCCATTCAAGCACTACTCATTATTCTTTAGGATTAGGACAATCAGATTCGTGGGTACAATCCCATCCTCAACCGCGACGTTCGCGGGTCAGCAACAGTCGGAGGACATTCCACTTTGTCTTTCCATGCCTCTGGCGGGGCCGGAATCCCATAGCGCCCCACATCGTCGTTGAGTTCAAGCTGAAGTTTGACCGGGAGATTTTATGTCAGTGTTTGTACCTTTGCTCCAGACCCGCTGAAATGAGGTAGCAAGATGGTTTCAGAGAGATCCCGCATCGAATCCGGCAGCCGACGGTCCTTACTCCTGTTGGGTAATGTGATTCTGATGTTTTCGATGGCAACACTTTGGGGCCAGGAACCCACGGCGGCGATAACGGGAACCGTTCAGGATACATCCGGCGCAGCCGTTCCCAGGGCGTCCGTGACCCTGACGGCTGTGGGGACAGGAAAGACGCGGGCGCTGGTCACCGATGAAAGGGGCAACTACTCGGCACTCTCGATCCCGGTCGGCAGGTATGAAGTCAGGGTTGAAAAAGCCGGGTTCAAGGCTTTCGTGAGAACGGGCGTCACGCTCGAGGTGGCCAACCAAACCATCGTCGATGTGCGGCTCGAAGTGGGCGATGTGCAACAGACGATGACGGTGACGGGAGAGGCGCCGCTTGTCAACACGACCGTAGCGGCGACGAGTGGCCTTGTAGGAGAACGCCAGGTAAAGGATCTGCCCCTCAACGGCCGTAGCTTCGATCAGCTGCTGACCCTCAACACGGGGACGAGCAATTACACGAATAATTATCATTCCGGGGTGCAGGGGAATGCCTTTTCTGTGGCGGGGAGGCGGCCCGAAGAGAATCGCTTCCTGATGAACGGAGTTGACTACATCGGGACGGACGACAGCGGCCAGATCGTTTTGCCAAGCGGCGCCAGCGGACTCTTGCTGGGGGTGGATGCCGTGCTGGAGTTCAATGTGCTTCAGGACTCTTACGGAGCCCAATATGGGAAGCGGGCCGGCGGTCAGGTCACCATCGTCACCTCTTCGGGGACCAACCAGCTGCACGGAGATGTCTTCGAGTTTTTCCGCAACAGCGCCCTGGACGCCCGGAATTTCTTTGATCACTCAGTCGGGCCATCCCCGTTTAAGCGAAATCAATTTGGAGGAGCCCTGGGAGGGCCGATCAAGAAAGATAAACTCTTCCTGTTCGGAAACTACGAAGGCTTTCGTCAGCGGCTTGGGCTCAGCAACGTCGCGGTGGTGCCGGATGCGAATGCACGGCAAGGACTCTTGCCGATCGGGCCGGGCGGCGCCGAGGTCCCGGTGCCCGGGTTGCAGCCGAAAATGTTGCCGTTCTTTGCCTATTGGCCGACTCCGAATGGTCCCACGCTGGGCGGCGGATTGGCGCTGAACTTCAGCAATCCCCCTCAGCGGATTCGGGAGGACTTTGGCCTGACGAGACTTGATTACTCGATGTCGGCGAACGATTCACTTTCGGCCAGCTATACCCTTGACGATGGTGAAAATGACACGCCACAGGCCGATCCTGTTTTTTTGACCTCAACGATCCAGCGCACGCAATTGCTGAGCGTTCAGGAGACCCATGTGTTCTCCCCGACGATTTTGAACACGACGACCTTTGGGTTCTCCCGGGCTTTCGCCCTTTCTCAGACGCCGACCAACGTCCCCATCCCACCGTCCTTGTGGTTGATCAGTGCGACTGCCCCGGGCGCTATCAGCATCGGCGGCGGCGTCGTGAGCACGGTGGCGGCCGCCGTGACATCGCCCGCCGGTACCCGCACCACCCGAAATGCGCGAAACCTCTTTACCGGTTCCGACGACGTCCACTTCACCCGGGGGGGACATTCCATCAGTGCAGGCGTCTGGATTCAACGGGTGCAGCAGAACCTGAGTGGCGCGCACCTGGCCCTGAGCGGTTCGGTCAGCTACCCTTCCTTGACGGCATTTCTGCAGGATAAGCCCACTTCGTTTGTCGCGACGCCGAATCCAACCCCATTGGGTCACCGCTCGACGGAAGCGGCCGGGTACATCGAAGATGACATCAAGCTCAAACCGAATTTGACAATTCGTATCGGTTTGCGGGATGAGATGACGACAGGGTGGAATGAGGTTTCAGGGCGAGCTGCCAACTACCTCTTCGACACTCAAGGGATGATCCTGACGGATCCCCTCGTGGGTGACTCTATTTTTACTCAGAACCATGCCCACGCCCTGTGGCAGCCGCGGCTTGGCGTCGCCTGGGATCCGACGGGCACAGGAAGGTGGTCCGTTCGGGCCGGCTTCGGCATTTATAACGATCTTCAAGACAGTCTGGCACACCGGATCAGCGCCAATCCGCCATTCAATGCGCGCATGTCCATCTCGAACACCCCGATGCTGTCCATTATCCCGATCCCCGGGGGGACGCAACCGCCTCCCAGCTGCAATGCGCAGCTCCAGGCAGCCAAGACCCCATGCTCGATCTTCTCCCCCGGCGGGGTCGATCCTGAAATGCGGACTCCCACCGTTCAGGAGTGGAGCTTGACCCTCGAGCGGGAGATCACCCGCAATCTCAAATTTCTCGTTGGGTATGTAGGTTCCGAGGCGTACCACACGTCGCTCAGCATCGATCGCAATGTCGCGCCGCCGCAGATCTGCTCCGCCCCTGCGGGTTGCGCGAGCGGGGGAGTCGGTTCGGCGGTGGCGACGGTGCCGCAGGGAACACTGTACATGCCGCCCGGAATGCGACCCAACCCGTTCGTCGCAAATACCTTCTCGTGGCTCTTTCAGGGTACCAGCAACTACCATGCGCTGAATGTCTCGGTCGTGAAGCGTGCCTCCTCCGGGCTGAGCTTCAAAGTCAATTATACTTTTTCAAAGATCATGGACCTGAATTCCGCAATCACCAATTCCAGCGGCCAGAATGAGCCCCAATCGATTCTCAACCCCTTCAATTTCGCGCTCAACCGGGGAGTGTCGGCATACAGCTTGAAACACCAGTTCAACACGCATTTTACGTATGAATTGCCCATTGGACGGGGCCGTTCGTTGGGGGGAAACGCCAGCCGTTTTGTGGAGGAACTGATTGGCGGCTGGCAGTGGAATGGAATCATTACGGCTCAAAGCGGGTTTCCGTTCACGCCCCAGGTGGGGGCGAATGTCTCCGGCACGGGGGACACCTTCAATCCCGATGTGCCGAACTGGAATCCTGCCTTCAGCGGTCCGGTGATTCCGGGTACCCCAGACCACTGGTTCGATCCTCGTGCTTTCACGCGTCCGCTTCCGGGGACCTTTGGCAACGTGGCGCGGGGGTCTCTCATCGGCCCGGGCCTGTTCACCATCGATACTTCTCTGTTCAAGGAGTTCAGCATGGGCGAGAAGTTGACGCTGCAGTTTCGGGCAGAGACCTTCAATCTCTTGAATCATGCCAACTTCGGGATCCCGAGTCAGGTCGTGTTTTCGGGCACGAACATCGCCAATTCCGCCGGCGTGGTCACCTCCACGGCGACAACCTCTCGTCAAATGCAGTTGGCCCTGAAACTCATCTTCTGAGACTGCCTCCAGTTTTGGACGCGGATGAGATCGTGGGCCCCGGCGTGGCTCGTTCTTTTCCCCTTTGCTTGAATTACGAGCCACGGGGTTGGACGATCATTGGGTTTGTACCACCCTTCATTCCAAGACCCAGTCGCTCATTTCCAGCCCAGCGTTTCTTTGATCTCCTTCATGTCGAAAGCCCTCAGCGTCATGGCTGCAAGCGTGTAGATCACAAACCCTCCAAGAATCCGCGCCGAAATGCCCGTGCCTTTAGACCAGTACAGATAGGCCGCCATAATTAGGCTGGCCAGAATGGGCTTCCAGAGGTGTCCCAGCAGCGGAAGGGCTGTCACCTTCCGGGCCACACCCTCATAAGTCAGGAGAAGCAACAACAGCTCTGAGATCACCGTGGCCACGGCCGAACCGACATAACTGTAACGGGGAATCAGGACGCAATTGAGCGTCACATTCACAAGGACCGCCGCCAGCGAAACCCAAAGGTTATAGTTTTGCAGTCCGTGGGACAGCAGGGTGACTCGGTATAGAACGCGACTCGACGACAGCGGAATAATCCATATGAGGATGGCGAGTGCGACCGCACCTCCCGAGAAACGGGACCCGTACACCAGCCGGATGAGGGGACGGGAGACCATCGCACCCCCGACGGCCAGGGGCACCGCGAGCAACAGGGTATACTTCTGCGTCCTGGTCGAGATGTGCTGCAGCATGGAAGGATTGCCCCTGCAGCGTGAAACCGCCGGCAATAGATTCCGGTTGTAGAGAAAAACGAAGGAAGAAAAGAAACCGATGAACTTGTAAGCTGCGCTGTACTGGCCAACGTCAGAGGCCGGTTTGAGAAAGCCGAGCAGGACCATGTCGAAGTTGATCATGATCAGCGTGAACACACTTGAGAGTCCCATCGGCAAAGAGCTCTTCAGGATCTTGGACCAGGCGTGGATCTCGAAAGTGAAACGAAGGGGCCCGATCTCCCTGCGGAATAGGAAAATAAGATACAGAGTGGACACGAACTCGCCGGTGATCTGGAAGACCGGGATCCAAAGATACTGAGTGGGCTGATTCAACAACGACAGCACCAACGTGGAAAAGATCAACTGGCCCAGGACATTGGCGGCCGCGACGTATTTCATCTTTTCGACCGCTTGGAAGGCCCACTGCAAGGAAAACGCCGAGGAAATGAGAGTCAACCCATAAAGCAGCATGAGCGCTTTGACCGACATCGGTTTGGTGAGCAGGGAAACGGTGAGGAGGAGGGCGGTGGCCGCCAAGAGGCTGGAAACTAGCCGGAGGCCAAGAATGTTTGCGGTGTGGGCGGACGCCAGGGAACGATCGCGAGCCACCTCCTGGATCCCATACACATCAAGCCCCTGGTTGACGATCAGACCGAAATAAAGCGTGAAGGCGACCGCAAAGGCGATGTCACCGAAGAGTTCGGTGCCCACGACCCGGGCCATATGCGCGAAGGCCAAAAACGCCAGGGCCTTCGCGGCCAGATCGCCAGTCGCCAGAACGGTGAAATTAAGCAGAAAGCTTCGGGCTTGCCCCATGCTGTGTGTCTTTGTTCAAATCCCGTCCGTCGAGTTCTTATCGCCTCGAGCAGTTTTCAGTTCAGGGTGTCCGGTCTCCAGCAGCCCTCACGGCTTTCGGAGGATATGAAGGGGAAGGATCTTGGCCGCACCCGAGGCGAACGGCTCACGACGAATCACGCGAAGCGTCCGGCCCTCCCGCCACCGCTCCGCCATCATGCTCTTCAAAGCCAGAGAAGTCCCGAGCTGATCCAGGACGGTCAGGATCAGGCGCTCCTCATCGAAGGCTCCAACCCGGGGGCTGACCACGATGTTGACTCGAGGCAGGCCATCCTCTTCCTCTTCAAGGAACTGGTAGTCAGTGGCGTGCCCGCCGAACCGGGACGGTAGAACGTCCTCGACCAGCGAGATCAGCTCGCTTCCGAAGAATGTCATGCCCTCGCTGGTGAGCTTGTCGTAGCTGCGAATGTTCGTGATGTGCTGTTCAAAGCCCAGGTCCCCCCAGAGACAAGCGCACTTTCGTTTCTCGATTTTGCCATAATCATCGCTCTCGACATTGAGCAGAAGTTTGGGACAACTGGGGAGAAGAGTCGTATAGAGCAGGGCGTCAACGCAGAGGGTCGAGTTCAGAATCTGTTTCTTCCGTTGGAGGACCGCCAGTTTGTCCGTCAGGAGATGGACATCATCCAGCGCGGCCGGCTCGCCGCAGGCCATCCCGATATTGCCGATCTCTCCCATGGAATATTGTGCAGCCGCTCTGCATCCGCTCTCCGCCACAATCTTCGCTTTGGCCGGCGTGTAAGGCTCGGAGTTGAGTCGGAATAAGGTCCCCGAGATATCCAGCCCCCGCTCCTGTGCAGCCAGACACACACGCACTCCAGAGCTTGGATTGGTGTGGAGTTCCGCGGGGTTCCCTCCTTTTCTTTTTGCAGCCAGCCAAAGAGCGACCTTATGGGCGTCCTCCAGTGGCGTGTATTCCGGATTTGGCAGCGGGTTCCCGCACAGCCGGCTGCCATAAAGTGCATATTTCGTGAAAACGAAGTACTTCAGTGTCTTGGGGCGGACGACCAAAGGACTGAGCGAAAACCATTTTTCAATTCGCTGATCAATCTTGGCGGATCGGAGCAGGTGCTTCAAACCGCTCACCACCGGCGGAACCCCATACCAAATCGCAACCGGCCTGCCCTGTAGCCCCAAGCATTCGATCGACAGGAAGTGGTATGCCGCCTCATGTGTCAACAGGTCAAAATCGACGATGATCCGGGTGCCCACGCCCCGGGAACCTGCGGTCTGGAGCTCATAGTCTCGTGCCAGAAGGGGATTGTGGAAATCCTCGGGTCGCACCTTGAAGCTTAGCCCGGGGCGATGAACCGGCCGGCGCCCCTTGAACTCCTCAAACGTCACGTAGACCCCCGCATCATAGAGCTTGCCAAGCGTGGTTTCCAGGCCCTCGCGGCGTACCAGGGCCGCGACCGTCGGGAAGTCAATGCCGGCGTGTTTCAGGAGCCTGGCATACGGACTGCGAGGATTACCATAAATCCCCCGCTCCACTACCCGGAGAAAGGATTCGTTCCGGTCCTGCAATTGACGCTGTATTCTCCGGCGGCAATCCTCCGGAGTGAGCGGTTGTCCCAGGAACCTCCGAAGGCCGGAGAAGTACCTGAAAAACATCTTTAAGTCATCGATCATGGAAGTCCAGCGTCCATGGAATATCCAGATTTTCAATTCTGGCCAACATGGGATCATTGCACCGGCGAAGTCTCATCGGCAATCAGGATTAACAACCTCAATACCGTATCAGGCCGATGAGCGGCCAGTACCACACCAGCAGAATCAGAAGAACCAGAAATTCAACCACCGCCAGGCAGAGTCCGACCTTCAAGAAATCGCGGGCCTGAAAATAACCGAACGAGAACCCGGCGATCGTTGCACCGGACTGGTAAACGAAAATCTTTCCCGTCAGGGCGAGCGTCCAAACCAATCCTGCGGCCACGGGATTCCAGTGGTGTGCCAATGCAAAGTTCATTACCGTCGGCATCGAGGTGGCAAGGGTGGTTGGATCGCTCGGGACCAGGAGGTGATAGGAAAAGGAGGTCCAGTACAACACAATGGCAGACGGCAGGAAGCTGTAGGCCCACGGCCCCCAGCAAAAGGTGAGTGCTTGTGTGACCACGGCCAGGGCGCCCGTCTTCATTAATCCGTCACCCAGGCTCAATGCGGAAGCCGTAAAAATGAAGGGGAGGAAGTTGATCTGTTTCAGATCCTCCGGTTCCAACACCCCGATTCGTGGCAAGGTGGCCACGAGAGCAATCCCCAGCGCCACCACCGCGGGATGGATATGATGGATGAAGTCGGTCACCCAAAGAAGGAGGGCTGCTACAAGAAGAATGGCGCATCGCTTTTCGACGGAGCCCCAGGCTTCCCTCTGCCGCTGCCCTGCCCCCGAAGGCCCTTGGCTGGATCCTGATTTGAGGGGATCCGCGGGAAAGAGCCACACAATGACCAGCCAGCAAGCAAGAAGGCTGACGACGAGGGCCGGAAACATGGCAAAAAACCACTGACTCCAATAGACCGACGCCCGCCCGACCTTTTCAATGATCCCCTGGGCCACAATCGTCGAACCCCCCGTGATCATTAATTTGTCGAAGAGGGTGGAAGAGAAGGTGAGTGCGACAAAGAGGCCTCGTGCCGGCAGGTCCTCCGGTCCCCAGCCCCGCGAGGAGACGACTCCAAGACCGATTCCCGCCAGGATGATCACGCGGGCGATCCCGGAGGGAACCAGGAAGTTCAACAGAAGACTCGTCAGAAGAAAACTCAGAACAAGCCGGGAATAAGACAGCCCGGAGCGGCCCATCAGCCATCCCGCCAATCGATGGGCAAGGCGCGTCTTCGTCATCATCAGGCCGAAGAGCCCTGTCGCGAAAACAAACCAGGCCGAAATATTGGTGAATCCCCCGAACGCGGTGGAAGAAGGTACCCTGACCACGGTCCAGAAGAGATAACATCCGATGAGTCCGGTGATCGCGTGGGGAAGTATCCGGGCCACCCACATGATCAGCACGAGAAGACTGACTGCGAGCGCGTGTCGGGCGTCGGGTTGGATCGAGGAAGGATAGAACCACAGGGCAATGGTCAGCACGAGTGCCAGACTGAAAACAAGAATCCTCGCCCGCGAGTTCCTCAACCCCCCATCTTGGTGGCCTTGGAATGTCGTCATCAACAGAGTCCGCTTCCTCGGCAAGACCGCGGCATTGCATTTGAAGACAGGAGGAATTCCCCCTTTTTTCGCTTCCCAGATGACAGGCTGTTACCCCGGGCGTTGGCTCGCGCCGAACCACCCTCCCGGACCAGGTGTGGAGAGCATTCACACTCTGCCATGGAGTGTCACAAAGTTCTGAATGCTTCGGGCCATGATGTTAACTCACATTGCATCTTGTCTCAAGCTCTCGGGACTTCAGCCCTCGGGATTTCGGGATTTGAATTTCATGACAAATCTCCCCACGACGTGACGCCGCAACGGATTCAAGTGAATTTTCCTTGAATTCGAGGAGGTCAAGTTCTACACTTCTGGTCGGCCGGGCGATCCCCCATTTAATTCGCCTTGCTTAATCATCTCCCGACTCAACCGGCCAGGTACAGAGTCTCCACAGTAACAAGTGTTTGTTTATTCCTTAAGGCAGGTGCCTGCGGGGGGTGCCATTGTTCCTATCCTCTTCAACCCGGTTGTGCAAGTTCGGAGGTGTCCGCGAATTCCTGGGTGTCGGCGCGGCCAAGACGGGTTGATTTAGTTCCAATTGCGCCCTCTCCCGGCCATAAACACGTTTTTATTGGAAGGCAGCCCCATTCTTTTTCAAAGGACAACATTGTGAATAGTTTATTCATCAATTTGACGCGGCGGCTTTGTCTTATTCTCGCTTGTACCCTGAGTGTGATCTCCTACGCGGCTGACGGCACACAATTCTGGGACAAGCCGCATTTCTCGACTGATCCGACGGCTCTGTACCATGCCGCTTCGGCGAGCACTCTTGCCCCGGGTGTAGAT
Source organism: Terriglobia bacterium (assembly GCA_020073085.1). Taxonomy (NCBI): domain Bacteria; kingdom Pseudomonadati; phylum Acidobacteriota; class Terriglobia; species Terriglobia bacterium. The sequence continues at coordinate 250,248 of JAIQFV010000006.1, forward strand.
GTTTACGTGCTCGTGGATGAAGAGCGTTACGTATTCGAGGCGGACGGGAGGGCGGTTCATACACGGTATCTCGTCTACAAAGTCCTTACAAAAGAAGGGGCAGAACAATGGGATGAAATTTCTCTGGGATGGGCACCCTGGCACGAAGATCGCCCCCTCATCCGGGCTCGGGTCATTACGCCGGACCAGACCGTCCATCTCCTCGACGAGAAAGCGATCCTTGATGCACCCTCCGGAGAGAATCAGGGCGACATTTACAGTGACCGGCGTGTGATTCGCGCTCCCTTACCTGCCATCGCACCGGGCTCGCTGGTTGAGGAAGAGGATAGCTCGACCAAAAGGCCGGTCTTTGTCGGCGCAGGGATTGTGGGGGGCTTCGGCTTTGGACGCGGGGTTCCGGTGGAGCACTCCCGCCTGGTCCTGGATGCGCCCACCTCTCTTGCGGTTCGGTATCGCCTGCAATTACTGCCTGATCTGAAGCCGCAGCGCGTCGAACAGGATGGTCGCGTGCGAATTACCTTCGATTCCGGATTTCTTGAGGCACTCGATCCGGCGGATAACAATCTGCCCAGCGATATGGCGGCCTATCCGCATGTGTCCTTTTCAACGGGGAGCTCATGGCAGCAGGTGGCTGAAGAATACGACAAGATTGTCGACAACAGAATGTCGGCCGCAAGTATCAAGCCGTTGACGGAAAAACTGACTGCAGGAAAAACCTCGCGTCCGGACAAGGCCGCGGCCCTTCTCGAGTTCTTGAATCATGAAGTCAGGTATACCGGAGTGGAATTGGGTGATGCCGCCATCGTTCCCCAATCCCCTGCTGACACCCTGAAACACAAATATGGCGATTGCAAGGATAAGGCGACCTTGTTGGTTGCGATGTTGCGGGCTTCGGAAATCCCTGCGTATGTGGCAGTGCTTAATGTAGGACCGGGAGAGGATGTCTCGCCCGACCTTCCGGGGATGAGCGTGTTTGATCATGCCATTGTCTTTGTTCCCGGGAGTCCAGACCTGTGGATCGACGCCACCGATGAGTATGCTCGTCTCGGTCAACTCCCCTCGCAGGACCAGGGACGGTTGGCGCTCATTGTCCGCCCGGGAACCAATTCGCTGCTGCGCACGCCGGAATCCTCGTCCGACGACAACCGGCTGGTGGAAAGGCGAGAATTCTATCTGGCGGAAAACGGACCGGCGCGGATAGTGGAGATTTCCGAACCGCATGGAAGCCTTGAGTCCCAATACCGCCGGTACTATGCAGATCAAGAAAATAAAGACCGCAAGAAGGGCTTGACGGAGTACGTCAAAGCGCAATATCTGGCAGACAAACTGGAAAAGCTGGACCGGTCTGATCCGTCGGATCTGTCAAAACAGTTCAGGCTTGAGTTGGAGGTGGTCAAAGCCAAGCGTGCCTACACTGAACTTGATGGCGCCGTGGCTGCGATTCGCCTGGACACGCTTTATGATCGCCTTCCGCGAGAACTTCAGCAGCGCGAGGAAGAACCGAACAAGAGCACGGAGACGTCCACCGGAAAGCCCAAGAAGAAACGCACCGCCGATTATCAGTTGGGGCACGCCTTTGCCACCGAGTGGCAATACACGATTTTCCCCCCGGCGGGTTTCCGCCCCAAGCCGCTCCCCCCAAACGTCAAGCTCTCGCTGGGTCCTGCCGTCCTCACCGAGGAGTTCTCAGGGGACAAGGGTGGAGTGGTCCACGCGTTGATTCGGTTTGACACCGTGAAGCGCCGTCTCTCCGTTTCGGAAGCGACCGAGATGCGAAACCGAATTGCTCAATCGCACGAAGAGAGAGCCATTCTCATTTACTTCGAACCGGTCGCCCGGGCGCTGTTCAATGAAGGAAAGGTCCGAGAGTCCTTCCAGGCGTACCGGGATCTCGTCGCCCAACATCCCAAGGAGGCTGTCCACCATCTCCAGATTGCGGGGGCACTCCTCGCCGCAGGGATGGGGGAAGCAGCGCGCGAGGAGGCACGGCTGGCGGTAAGACTGGAGCCGGGTTCAGCCCTGGCCCAGAAGACGCTAGCAGAAATCCTGGAGCACGATCTCGTGGGACGAAACCTCCGCCACGGCAGCGACTACGCGGGAGCCGTCGCAGCCTCTCGTGCGGCCGAGAAGCTCGATCCCGATGATAAAGCCATCGCGGGAAACCTCGCGATCCTGCTCGAATACAACCGCGATGGGATGCGGTACGGCCCCGGGGCCATGCTCAAAGAGTCCATCGCCGAGTACCAGAGCCTGAGCCGGGAGGAATTGACCCGGCTGGGACTCCAGAACAATCTGGCTTACACCCTCATGTATGCCGGTGAGTTTGCGGAGGCTCGAAAAAATGCCGAGCCATTGAACCCTCCCCCCACGGCCCTGATCGTGGCCTGTGAGGCCGCCCTGAATGGACCCCAGGCGGGCATGACCGAAGCCAACAAGCGGAGCAACGGGGAGGCCGAATTGAAACAAACCCTCAAGACCGCCGGAGAAATGCTGTTCAATCTCCGCAAGTACTCCACGGCAGCCGATCTCATGTCGGCGGGAGCCGCGGGAGATACCGCTTCTCAGACGGTCGCTTTGGCTTCGACGCTGAGGAAATTGCGGCCTCATGAGTCCCTCCATTTCAGCGATGACCCCAGCGGGACCGTCCTGCAGTTCTTCCTGGCGCTGACCAACGAAGATCTCAATATGGAAAAAATACTCAGCTTTGCAAGTCGTAACGGGCGGGCCGGCATGCTGCTGGATGACAAGGAAGAGCCCGACAAATCCTTGAAGGAAGCGCGGGAGTTGAGAAGAACTCTCAAACGCTCCGGTTTGTCGATCGATGTCATGATCGACCTGATGATGCAAAACATCGAGCCGAAGGCGGAAGGGGATGACGCTTCCGGGTACCGAGTGACTCTGCGTATCCCCGGCACTAAGGATATGCCGATGTTCGTTGTAAAAGAGGAGGGGAAATACAAGGTTCTTGATTCTTCCAAAGACCCGAACGCGCTCGGACTGGAGCTGCTGGATCGTCTGGCGGTGAATAACCTTGCCGGCGCACGCGTTTTGCTGGACTGGCTGCGCGAGGCTCAGCATCTGGAGGGAGGCGACGATCCCCTCGCCGGCACCGCATTCCCCCGGTTGTGGACAAGAGGCAAAGAGGCTGACGCCAACCAGATGAGGCGCGCGGCGGCGGCTATCCTGGTTCAAACCAAATCGACCTCTCAGCAAGGCGTCTCAATCCTCGAGGCGGCGCGGAATTCGGCCGGGAGCGATGCCGAGAAGCTGAATATCGCGATTGGATTGCTTCAGGGCTACAACAATCTGGAGGATTACGAAGGGCTGTTCAAGGTGTCCTCCGAATTGGCAAAGCTGTATCCCGAATCGAGGCGGGCGTTTCTTGATGAATCGCTCGCCTTGCTGGGGCTCCGGCGTTTCCAGGACGCCGACAAGGGCGCCAACGAAAGACTCAAACGTATGCCGGGGGACTTGGATGCCATGCGCGTTCTGGTGGGATCGGCGGTCGCTCGCGAAGATTATGTGCTCGCCCACGATTTGGGCCGCAAGATTGTGGATGCCGGGAAAGCCGAGTTCCAGGACCTCAACTCTTTGGCTTGGAGTGCCCTCTATACCGGCAAGGTGGTCAACGATGACATCGAGGACGCCATTAAGGCATCGCAAATGAGCAAGAATGATGCCCACGTGTTGCATACCCTCGGCTGCGTATACGCCGAGGTGGGTAAAACCAAGGAAGCCCGCGAGTTGCTGATCCAGGCCATGGACCTTCTGAACCTCGACGAGCCCGATCCGGACTACTGGTACGCTTTCGGACGCATCGCAGAACAATACGGAGTGCGGGAGGTCGCCCTGGCGAACTATGCCCGCGTCGAGAAGCCCAAGAAAGCGAGGGCAATCCCCGGTTCTTCTTATCGCCTCGCGCAGAACCGGCTGAAGAATCTCGGAAGCCCCGCAAATGAGCCCACTCCGAACGTGAAATAAATAGTACGGACAGGAACCACTCCAGGGACTTCCGACCTCGATCGGGCTTCGGAAGTCTCTCTCCCTTCCCGATTTTCCATTCTCCTGGCGCCCTGGGAAAACCAAAAAAGACCTTGAAACTGCTTCCTTTGCGGGGCGGTCGCGAGTTATTCTTGCACGGAAATTTTCAAATCGATGGAGAGGAAACAGATGCCAAACAAGAGACCGGAGTGCCCAGGGAAAGACAAGTACCTCGCGGGGAAGAGGATCCTGCCCGAGCCGATTTCGAAAGAGACCGACATCGCCCGATTGATTGACAACATGGATGCCTACAACGGCGGTCGATTGAGGGCGGCCTGCCACTTAATAAAAAATGAGTATTCCAAGGAGGATGTGACCGTGGGTTTGAGTCTGGCGGGCGCATTGATCCCTGCCGGACTGGGCCGTTCCGCCATCATTCCTTTGATGAACCATGGGTTCGTCGACTGGATCGCCTCCACCGGCGCCAACATGTACCACGATCTGCATTTTGCTTTCAATATGCCGATGCACCGCGGCAGCCATACCGTGGATGATGTCGACTTGAGGGATAAGGGTATCACCCGGATCTATGACATCCTGTTCGACTATGAGGATGTCTTGATGGAAACGGACCGGAGGTTGCGGAAGATCATGGTGAGACCTGAATTTCAGAAGGAGATGGGGACGAGAGAGTTTTATCATCACCTCGGCAAGGTGATGAATGAACACGAGCAGAAGAACAAACTAGGAGAAGTCAGTGTGGTGGCCGCAGCCTACCGGAACGGGATCCCGGTCTTCACCTCCTCTCCCGGGGATTCCACCATTGGCATGAATGTCGCGGGCCTGGAGCTGCTGGCCGAAGCGGCGGGTTTGCGGGATTTGTTCAAACTGAAAATCAACCCCAGCATTGACGTCAACGATTCAACCGCCATCATCCTGAACGCCAAACGGTATGAGAAGGGAAGAACGGCTGTCATCCTGGCGGGAGGCGGAAGCCCGAAGAACTTCATGCTTCAGACCGAGCCGCAAATTCAGGAGGTCCTCATGATCCCGGAAGTCGGTCAGGATTACGACATCAACATCACCGATGCGCGGCCGGACACGGGCGGCTTGTCGGGCGCCCCGCCCAGCGAGGCGGCCAGCTGGGGGAAGCTCGATCCGACGAAACTGGATGAAAGCGTGACCGCCTACATGGATGTTACGGTGGCGCTCCCGTTGATAGCGGCCTACGTCTGTCAGACGACCCGGCCCAAGAAACTGAAACGGTTGTATGACCGCGGCCAGGAACTCCATGAGAAGCTGATCGAGTCCTATCTTGAGAACAACCGGGAGGTGGAAGATCTTAAAGCCCTGATCAAGAAACTGTCGGCTTAAGAAAACATGAGGGCAAATGCCATGAAAAAGGAACTCCTCGATTTAGCTAAAAAGCATGGAACGCCTCTGTTTATTCTCGATCACAACAAATTGAGGGAAAACTACCGGAGGTTCAAGAAATGCCAGCCTCGGGTGCAATGCTATTACGCGGTCAAGGCCAATTCACATCCGGAGATCATCAAGACGTTGTTCAATGAAGGCTGCAGCTTCGATGTCGCTTCTTATAATGAGTTCATGCAGATTCACAAGTACGTCCGGGGTTTTGAGAAAAAAGACAAGGAATTCTTCATCTGGGACAAGATCATTTTTTCAAACACGATCAAAGACTGGAGGACCTTGCGGAAGATCAAACGTTACCGGCCCCTGGTGACGTATGACAACAGCGATGAGCTGAAGAAAATCAGGAAGCACTGCGCTTCGGCCGGGCTGGTATTGAGACTCAAAGTCCCGGATACCGGCTCCCAGGTCGAGATGAGCTCAAAATTCGGGGCCGAAACCGGCGATGCCCATCGCCTGATCCGGCAGGCTTTTGAGGCCGGAATGGTGGTGGAAGGATTGAGCTTCCATGTCGGAAGCCAGTGCACGAATTTTGACAATTACACCGCAGCCCTGGCCATTACGTCCGATATCTTCCATGAAGCCAGGAGACAAGGTTACAACCTGAACATTGTCGACATCGGTGGAGGTTTCCCCGTGCCGTACGACAGCCAGGTTCCCCGGTTCGAAGAGCTGGCGGCCATAATTAATGCGGAATGCGAACGCCTTTTTCCCAAGGACATTGAGATTATTGCGGAACCGGGACGATTCATGGTGGCGACCGCCGCAACGTTGATCACAGAAATCATCGGGAAGGCCCGGCGTGAGGGGAAGGTCTTTTACCACATCAATGACGGGGTTTACCAAACGTTTTCCGGCGTGGTTTACGATCATTGGATTCCCAACTTCCGCTCGTTCAGACGCGGGAAGGAAGAAGTGTGTGCCGTCGTCGGCCCCACCTGCGACAGCTTTGACAAGATTTCCCTATCAGTACAACTTCCGGGAAATCTGGAAATTGGGGACTATCTCTTTACGGAAAATATCGGGGCCTATAGCACGGCTTCCTCAACCACGTTCAATGGGTTTGACGGTGCGAAAATCATTCATCAATGCTAGAGCAGATTAGCAACTGAACCCGACAGCGCCGGGGCAATGGGAAGAATCGTCGGGCGGTTCGCATCCGCCCGTCGAGTCTGAGCACCTCTGCGGCATCGCGGTAAAGGGGAAGCAGTCCCACCGTGCAGGATGAAAAACATGGCGAAGAGGCCGACAAGTCTGGAGAAGATTCTAAACCGGCTGGAGAAACTTTACGGGTCGCAAAGTCCGGTTGGACCCACGGATGCCTATGAGATGGTGCTCTATCGGAATGCCGGTTATCCGCAGTCGGACGAGCGCTGCACAAAGGGATTTGAGGCGCTCAAGAAGGCGATTGGATTGCGGCCCGACGAGATTCTCGAGGTACCGCATAAAAGGTTAGCTGAAGTGATGCGGGCGGGAGGGATGATACCCGAGATGCGCGCGAGTCGGCTGAAGGAAATTGCCCAGATCGTCAACCGGGAGTTCGGCGGGGATTTGCAGACCTTGATGAAACGGCCGGTCCCGGAGATTAAGAAAGCGCTGAAGAAGTTTCCCACAATCTCGGATGCCGGCGCCGAGAAAATTCTGTTGTTCACAAGTACGGCCGAAGTGACAGCGCTCCCTTCGAATTGTATTCACGTTCCCCTGCGGCTGGGGTATGGCGTCGAGAGAAAGAATTGGGCGGCCAGCTATCGCGAGGCGCAGGAGGCGGTCCGCTCCGAGTTGCCGGAGGAGGGCGATGCGTACCGGCGCGCCTACCTGCTGTTGAAGCGCCACGGCGAGGAGCTGTGCAAATCCTCGCGACCGCGATGCGAGCAGTGCCCCGTGTCGGAGGAATGTCTCTTCTATCAGAAGCTGCGGGGCGGCAAGCGAGAATAGGGGCGCGTATAGTCGGCCTTACCTCAGCCATCCCAATTCATCTTCATGAAGAATCCACCGAGCGAGGCAGGAGACCGATCAGGCCTTCTCATACGGGTCGGGAGCCTGTTGAATTCGGGCTCTTTGTTTGAACCGTACTCGAATTGGAATCGGGAAGAACTCCCCCTAATTGTAGAGAGGTTGAACCCACTCATCCCATCGAATATAATGAGCACGTACGGACAGGGAGGTATCTTGTGCCTCTTGTGTTCATTGCTTTCCTCCTCCTGACACCATTTCTGTTTGAGCAAGAGAGCCAAACCCCGAAAGGCTTGTCTCCTCTTGAGGCGATGAGTGAACCCACACCTCCGCAACCCACGGCGGAACTGCGTAAACGTGCCAAGATCCTGCTGGACACTGCTGAAGTCGAGTCCAAAGCAATCCAGGGGGGCATGCGGGCGTTCAACCTATTGCAGCTGGGGCACGTTTATCAAAGCTCGGATAAGAAAAAGGCCGTGACTCTGTTGAACGAGGCTTTCTCTGCTGCGGGGATCATGGTTGAGTCCGCGGAAGGGGTGGACCCTGAGCGACCGACATTGGACCCGCGCAGCAGCAAGGGCGAGCTGGAAGACGAGGTCGTGCAGGCCCTCTGCAATCTTGCGCCGGATCGCGCCGAGGAATTGCTGACGCGGATGGAACCGCGGTACCGCACGAACGTCGTTCGGATGCTTCTCGAAAGGTTCGATGAAGAAAAGCAATATGATCGAGCCTTGGAGTTGATAATCCGGGCCGCCGAGGGCGGGGAATTTCCATACAACGCTGCCGACCGGCTCCTCTACATCCTGCCAAAGGAAATGGCGATGGAACGGCAGCGTCTCTTTGCCATCGCTTTGCTCAGTTTTCGCGATCGCCCGCCGGTGTCTAAATTCTATTCTGAATCGGAGTTCTTGGATTTGGTAACACATCACTGGCGTGAATTGCCTCTTTCCATGATTCGGGCCGCACTGGATTTGATTTTACACCCGCCCGAGGACAAGTCGGTGAGCCAGGACAAAGGGTCCAGATATAGCATCAACGGAGAGGAGATCTATTTTACTTCGAAGGATGAGTACCGGCTCTTCAAGGTTATGCCCATTCTTCGACAAATCGATGAATCAGCTTACAATACTGCGATTGAGGAAAGAAAGAATCTTAGAGCTTTGATGGAGCGCTATCCGGATGGATGGGCTTCGTTCCAGAATGCGGGAAACCCGGTTCCGGATTCAAAAGGGATGTCCGCCCCTCGGGTTTCTCGGGGGGGCTTGATGGTCACAGGCGATTCACGGACCGACAGTTTTGTCATTACAAGCAATCGAAGGGGGCAGGTTGAAAACTTGGAATTTTCTGATGTCTCCACGCACCCCGAGGAGGCCATCGCAAAGGCAGCGCAATTGTCCGACCCGAGGGCCCGCAGGAGCGCGCTGGAATGGATTGCGAGCTTTACCCTAACGGTCAACCCTGACGCCACGAGAACCGCGATCCGGAAACTGCTCGAGGCGCCGAATCTGCGGCCCAACGAGGAGGCCTATTTACAGCAGACGGCAGCGACCTTGTACCTGAGGTTGGGAGACCATGAGGCTGCGCTCGAGACCGTCAAAAAAGGAGCCGCAGTCGCAAGGAAGGTTTACGAGATCGAGATGAACGGTCCTGATCCCAATCAGGCCCTCAAAGCCTACTGGCTCTCCAGCCACACGTGGCGCGGGCTGATCCGTCTCGCCGCCCAGCTCTCGCCCGATTTCGCCGTGGCTCTGGTGGATGCAATCCCGGACCCCGATATCAAGGCCACCGAACGCATTGCCCTGGCGAGCGCGTGGATGGGACTGCCTTTTGTCGAATCGCCTGTCATCGTAAAGACGAAGACTTGGCCGTTTAAGCCCCCCTCCCCTTAGCGGCAGAGCCGCATATCATCTTCGAACTCATTCACCGACGTCACTATATTCAATCATCCTCAATAATCAACCGAGGTATCCTCCATCGCCCCATTCAATTGTTCATGCGGTGAAACGTTTTGTCCTCCCACAAATCCTGGTCCGCAGCGTGCTTCGAGAAGAATTTCTGAATCTCCGCGGTCTTCGCCGAAAGGACGTGGTCGTCGTTGGCGGGGTTCGGCCGCTCGTATCGGATGTCGATCTTCTCGTTCTTGACCTTATTCAAGAAAGCCTCGTCATCGAGCACGGCCATGCGCAGTTCGTCCCCCTGTACGTTCGCCCTCGCCAAGAAATGCGCATTGACCAGGGGAAGATAAAGTTCCGGCTTCAGACGCTCCTCCAATGCGGTCTGGTCCGGTTCAAAATCGAAGAAGAGGGTGCCGTCGAGCCGCACCGCATGCATGGTATAGCTGCTCTGTGCGGACTCCTTTTCGTCCTTCATGGAGTAAACGACGAGGTATCTCTCCTGATCCTTTTCCATGAACTGAATGGACTCCGTTCCGTCTGCGTTAACCCACGTTCCCCGGAGCGCCAGCTCATTGGCGAGGTGCTCTTTGTCCCAGAGGGGATAAAGAGACAGCTGGGGAACACATCCGTAAAGCGAAAGCACTAAGAGCAGGATTAACATGATCTTGGCCCGTTTCATGGGATCCCTCCTTCGGTCGGAGCCCTGTTTTTTTGGCTCCTACTGGTAAAAGCGTTATCCGCACCCTGGAATTACACTGATTGAAGAGGATTTGAGCAGCGCAGCAACACAATTTAGGGCGACAAGGCCAAGAAACACATCATTAGGAGGCTATGAAGACAGGAGGTTAAACCCTCAATCGGAAGAGAATCTGATGATCCTGCGTGGGCGGGCATTCTATGGACACCAATCCCCCGGCTTCCTGGAATCCTGAATCAGAAAAGGGACAGTCCCTAGGGACTGTCCCTTTTCTGATTAAACCTTTGCAGATTGCTTTGTTTGAATTCGACTCCTCAGTGTGAGGAGCTTGAGAGTCGGTCTTGAGAAGGATAGTCCTCTTTGAGGGGACTTGCCTTCGTACAGCACGCCGCCTCAGCGGCGGGAGTGGGCGAGAGGGAAGTCGTACCCCGATTCATCGGGGTTGGTGGCGAATGGGTCGGTCGTCAACGGCCGGCCCAAGTATGAGGTCAACCCCGATGAATCGGGGTGAAAAACCTGTAGGTCATTGGATTTCCTGCCGGTAAACCAGCGGGCTTTACGCAGCCAAGCCCGCCGAGGCTCTGATCCTGAGCAGGCGTCTCCATCGGGCAATAAGCCCTGCGAATCCAAAAAGGGACTGTCCCTAGGGACTGTCCCTAGGGGCTGTCCCTATTCCGATTGGGGGTTGGAGGCTCGGCGGGCTCGTCGCCACAAACGTCGGAGGGTGACGCGCACGGCTGCGTAGCGGGCTGCCAGGAGCATCACGAGGACTCCGACGACGAGCAGAAAGATCGGCCAAACCACCTTGTTCTTGAGCCAGTTCTGTTGCAACCGGACGATTCCGATCGCCAGGAAGAGCATCCCGGATCCGAGATAGTTCTTCATCTGCTTGGGAACGCTCAGAAACACGAACAGGCTCGCAGTCGCTGGAAGGAGAACTTCGAAGATACGGGCTTCGCGATGCAGGGCCAGACTTCCGGGGGATTGCCCCCAAAGACGGGTCGCCTCGAGACCCAACAGGAGCAACGGAAAAAGTACGTGGCCGGGGATGACGAAACGGAAAGCCTTCCCGACGGTGCGCAGTTGGGGGGTGCGGAATCGATCACAGGTCAGAGTGAGCCAAAAGTAAATGGCGGCATTGATGATGAAGAGATATTCCACCTGCCCGCGCGTCCAGGGCGCAGTTCGCTCCAACCATTGGGCGTAGGGTTTGTGGAAGCCCGCCACACCGCTGAGGGCGACATAGGTAAATAGGACAGCAAGGGGATAGAAATAACGGGAGTCGCCAGGAGACCGCAAACGCTCCAACACATGGGCGACCACGAAAAACAGTAATGCCGCCGGGATCAAGCGCAAGTAGATCCGTCCCGGATCGTCGTTTAACCAGTCCAACATTCCCATGCGAAGCAAGGTGATAACGTACAGCAGCGCCACGCCTAGAGAAATAACGAGGGAGAAAACGGAGGAGCGGGTGAACCGGCGGAGGGCCACATAGGCAGGCAGCGAAAGAAACAAAGCCCACCACATCTGGGCGTTGGTGGTTCCCTTGAAATTCCCGAACTGGAGAAAGAACTCGAGGTCTTGCCTTCCTCGTGAGTACCATGAGCAAAGGTGGTATTCACTCATGGCGACCAGCAGCGTGATGGGCAGCAGCAGGCAGAAGGAGAGAAGGTACGCCACCGAGATGCGGACGCGGCCGGCCATCCAGCACCGGATTCCGTAATATCCGGTGGGCAGCGTCGCCCCCGCGACCACCAGGACGGCCGCCGTGCCGGTGAGGTTCAAGTAGCGGAACAGGAAAAGCAGGCCGGCTCCCACCACCAGGGTCCAGGCACCCAGGTAGAGCGCCACCTGTGGCAACGACAGCCGCCGCACCTCCATGATCCAGGCATCCTCGCGCTCGGTGAGGCGGTCGTAGCCCTTCTTCAAGGAATCAAACTCATAGTCCGACAGGATGTGGTCCTGCCTCCATCCCTCCAGTTCGCGCACATGTTGTTCGATCTTCCCCGCCATTCGCCTTGCATACGAGCTGGGGGCCGCCAGCACCGGTTCATCCACCAGGAACCGTTCCAGGTCGTCCGCCATTTCCCGCGCGGTGGCATAGCGGTCGGCGGGACGCTTCTCGAGCGCCAGCATGCAGATGTTCTGAAGCTCGCCGGGGATGTCGCCGTTCAACCTTCTCGGAAGCACCGGCTCTTCGTCACAGATGCTATGCACTTGTCCGCGTAAATCGTCGGCACGGAAGGGGAGGGTCCCGGTCAACAGCTCATAGAGGATCGTTCCGAGGGAAAAAATATCGCTTCGAGCATCGAGAGGGGTTTCTCCGCGGGCCTGTTCCGGCGAAAAGTACCCGGGTGTCCCCATGACCTCGCCGTGACTGGTGAGTGCCTTTTCCAGCCCCTCCACCTGCCGCGCAAGGCCGAAGTCAAGCAGCTTCGGTTCCAGATCCGCTCCCACCAGGATGTTTCCGGGTTTCAAATCGCGGTGGACAATTTGATGCTGGTGGAGGAAGTGCGCGGCCACAGCGACCTTGCGCATCAACTCTGCCTTCTGTTTGAGGGAGAGCGCGCTGGCAGCCTCGGTGAGCGTGGCCCCCTCGACATATTCCATGACAAAGTGGGGAGGTTCGCCTGCCGGGCCGAGGTAGTAGATATGGACGACGTTCGGGTGGCTGAGCCGTGCCAGCGCCCGCGCTTCCTGCATGAACCGCTTCCGAATCTCCTCGTTTCCCGCAAAGTGATCCTTGAGCACCTTGATGGCGACAGTGCGCCCGAGGGTCTCGTCGGCGGCCAGGAACACACGGGCCATCCCTCCGGCCCCCAGCTCCTTCAGGATGCGATGCCCTGAAAGGCGCTCCGGAACCTGCTCAACTCCGGGCGGTTCAGTGTCCGGGTCGATCGAATCAAACAGGGCGAGCGTATCGAGAGCAGCACGCAGGTCGGATGCGATCTCGGGATAGCGCCGGCAGAATTGGTCGATATCTGCGGCCTCCGATCGGGCGGCGAGATCCACGTATTCCGCCAGGGCGGCGGCAACTCTTCGCTCGTGTTCCAGCGCCGGGTCGAGGGTGTCGTCCTTCGTTGGGCCGTCCGACCTTGTGTTCATGGCTCTCCCGCTGAATCCTTCAATTCTTTGAGGCGCTGCGTGGCCCGGTGGAGAAGAACGGCCACCGCTTCTCGCGACCGGTTCATCCGTTCCGCGATCTCCTGGGTCGATTTCCCCTCAACCTTGGCCAGGAGAATGACCGTGCGGTAGTCTTCGGGGAGCCCGTCGAGCAGCGCGATGACATGATGGAAAAGTTCTTTTCGGGCGAAAATCTGGCTCGGCGTGACGGAGTCCCTGGGCTCGGCATTCGGAGAGCGGCTGTCCGAGTCGCGAGCGACCCGCGCTTCCGGCTGACGCTTCTGCCGCTGCTGGTATCGCGCGTTGTCGATGATGACGTGGTCGGCGATGCGTGCCAGCCAATTCATGAAACTTCCCGGGTTCCGATAAGTGAAATCGGAAAGGCTTCGGCTCGCCTCCAGGAACGTTTCTTGAAGGATATCGTCCACCTCGACCCGCGCGCGCATCTCCACACTCAGTTTATACCGGATCAGGACGGCGAGGCGCGAACTGTATTTGTGAAACAGCAACGTAAAGGCCGACTCGTCGCCCGCGCGCACGCGTGCCAACAAGTCAAACGTTGAAGTGGCGAGCTGGTTCTGGGACATTCGGGATCCTTCGCTGCTTCGAGCAGGAGGCTCAGACGCCGTCTTGTTGAAAGAGTCTACCGAAGAGTGGAGCGAATCGCAATGCCCGAGGCAATTCTCTTTTCACATTATAACGCCCGTCCCGCTGCCGCGCCCGACGCCCAGGCCCATTGAAAGTTGAAGCCGCCCAGGTGGCCCGTGACATCAACCACTTCGCCGATGAAAAACAGTCCGCGGACCTTCCGGCTTTCCATCGTTTTGTCCGACAACTCGCCGGTATCCACACCCCCTGCCGTGACCTCGGCTTTATCATACCCTTCCGCCTGCGCGGGGATGAGATCCCATGCATGGACCTTTTGTTCCAGTTCTACTAGGGCCTGATTGGTCCAGGCGGAAGGGGCATGCAGATCGAGCCACCGTGTCGCAAGACGCTTCGGCAAAAGTCCTTGGATAGCGGAGAGCGCGGCCGTCCTGTCTCTCACCTTTCCTGCACGAATCGCCGCCGTGACATCACGATCAGGAGCCAGATCAATACGGATGGGCTTGCCCCTTTTCCAGTACAAGGAGATTTGGAGGATGGCGGGTCCGCTCAATCCGCGGTGCGTGATCAGCATTTGTTCGCGAAACCGGTGATGATCAGTGGCAACGATGACGTCCGCCGAAACTCCGGTCAGGTCGCAATATCGTGTGCGGTCCCGGGGCCCCAGCAAGAGCGGGACAAGCGCGGGTCTCGTCTGCTGGATCTTCAGTCCGAATTGACGCGCCACATCATAGCCCAGGGCGGTGGCTCCAATTTTTGGGATTGACAGTCCCCCCGTCGCAACCACCAGGACCGGCGCGTGGAACTCGGCCCCTTCGGTCTTCACGACGAATTCGGTCGTGTGCTGAACTTCACGCACTCTGCAATTCAGGAAGATCCTTACTCCAGCGAGGCGGCATTCGGTCTCAAGCAGGTCCGTGATGTCGTGGGCCGAGCGGTCGCAGAAGAGCTGTCCCAGTGTTTTTTCATGATAGGGGATGTGATGTTTTTCGACCAGGGCAATGAAGTCGGCTGGCGTATACCGGGCGAGTGCCGATTTCGCGAAATGCGGGTTTGCGGAGATAAAGTGTTCCGGTTGACCATAGAGGTTGGTGAAATTACAGCGCCCGCCGCCCGAGATAAGAATCTTCCGGCCGGCGCGATCAGCGCGTTCCAGCACGGCGACACGGCGTCCCCGTTTGCCGGCCTCCACCGCGCACATCAGTCCCGCGGCCCCGGCGCCAAGAATCAATGCATCAAATTTGTGGATCAAGGATTGTGTCCGAGACACGGCGAGCCTCAAGAATGTCAATATTGCATTGTCCCTTCGGAACGGACAAGGAGAAAGAAGAAGGAATAAGAAGTGGGCGTCCCTGGAAGCGAATCGATGGTGACAGACCCCTGGACCCAATGCTGTCCGCATTTGACCTGACCTGGACCCAAGGACTTGACGACTGAAGCTAAAATGACTCATTGTGACAGCGGAGAGGGATCATCGTGCTGCGCACTCGTGGCGATTCGAAGAATTAAGGGGAATCCCACCGAGTGGGTTTGTGCTGGGATCGGGATTCTGATATCAAGGGATGATAGGGGAGCGACCGGCTATTCGACCCTTTTGTGGCTCCACCGCAGAAATCGAGAGGAATGCATGGCGAGGTGGAAACGGCAGGCTGGAGATATTCGCGTGGCAGTTCTTGTTGTTCTGATCTTAACCTTCTCCTGCGGGGGAGTCTTCTCTGCACAACATGATCTTTATGGGGGATCGCAGCTTTTTAAGCGGAAACCCGTGCAGCCACCCAGTCCCAAGGCGCTGCGCGTCCTCGAGTTGGTTAATAAGGAACGGGCCGGGAAGGGCTGCCGGCCATTACGGATGAAATCGTCGCTGAATGCAGCCGCCCTGGAACACAGCCGGGACATGGCACGTTATCATTCAGTCAGTCATACCGGTTCCGACGGTTCACATCCCGGAGATCGCATGACTCGGGCCGGCTATGGTTGGTTAAAGGTCGCAGAAAACGTTGCTGCCGGATATGCCTCTCCGGATAGCGTGGTGAGTGGCTGGATGAAAAGCCCGGGCCATCGCGCCAATATTCTGGATTGCAGTTTTCAAGACGCGGGGGTGGGATACGATTTCCTGGCGGTCGAAGCGGACAGCGGGGACTACGCCTATTATTGGACCATGGTGTTCGGGATCTCGCGATGATGAACTCAACTACTCACACCGCAGGGAGATCATGGGGTCCACACGGGCAGCACGACGGGCGGGGATGTAAGTGGCGAGCAGGGCGACCAGGATCAGCAGGCTGGGAATCACGACAAACGTCATCGCATCGGTGGCCGTGATGCCGAACAAAAGGCTTCTCATCAACCGGCTGAACACCAGGGCTGCGGCCACGCCGAGGACAACCCCGGAAAGCGCCAGGGTCATTCCCTGGCGGACGACGAGGCTCAAAATGCCTCCCGGCGTGGAGCCGAGCGCGATGCGGATTCCGATGTCCCGAGTGCCCTGGTTGACGAGATAGGCCATGACGCCGTAAATGCCGATGGCTGACAGCGCCAGGGCGAAGCCGGCGAAGACTCCAAGCAACAGCATCGAGAACCGTCGACGGGCCAGCGACAGGTTCACGACTTGCTCCATCGTGCGGGCGGAATACATCGGAAGATCGGGGTCCAGCTCGCGAACCGCTTTTTTGACCGCCGCGGTGAGCGACGCAGGATCAGAACGGCTGCGCACAACGACGCTCAATGTGCGCGCAGGCGACTGGGTGTGCGGAAGGTAGAAAACGATCCGAGGGTCGGAGTCGAGTGAGTCGTGTTTCACTCGCCCGACCACGCCGACGATCAGGTGCCACGGGATGTTGGATTGGACGTACCGAATGCGCTTGCCCACCGGGTCCTGACCGGGCCAGAACTCCCGGGCCATTCTTTCATCAATGAGGGTGACGGGAGGACGGGACGGGGTGTCTTCTTCACTAAAGAACCGGCCCTGGAGAAGCGGGATTTCCATGGCCTGAAAATAGTTCCCGCTGACAATGCGCGCGTCAGCATTGATAAATTCTTCGCCGGGAGGAGGCGTGCGTCCTTCAATCAAAATGGGGGTCCAGGCGAAGGTTTGTGTCAACGGGAGCGCCGTCGTCCCTCCCACAGCAGTGACCCCGGGCAATTGCTGCAGGCGTTCCCAGAGCTGGCGATACGATCTCACCACCCCTTGAGGGTCGTTGTACTTGTGGCCGATCAGGGTGAGTCCAAAGGTCAGCACCCCCCGCGGGTTAAAACCCGGGTTCACATTTTGCAGGCGCGCGAAGCTGCGCAACAGGAGCCCGGCTCCAATGAGCAACACCACCGAGAGCGAAAGCTCCGAAACCACCAGCCAGCGGCGCAGGTTGCGGCCGCGCCCCCACAGGGCATCCCCCCCGGCGGAACCCCGGCTCGCATCCTTTAATGTGGCATTCAGATCGACGTGAGAAACCCGCAAGGCCGGCGCGAGTCCAAAAAGAATACCCGTCAAGAAAGAAATGAACAGGGTAAACAGGAGGACTCTTCCATCGATTCCGATGTCAGTCAGCCGTGGAACGCTTCTCGGCCCCAGGACATGAATCCACTTCAGGCTCCATTCAGCCAGGAGAATTCCCAACGCCCCGCCACAGAATGCGAGCAGGACGCTTTCGGTAAGCAACTGCCGGATGATGCGCCCACGGCTGGCGCCGAGCGCCGCGCGCACCGCAATTTCCCTTTGTCGGGCGACGGCGCGAGCCAGCAGAAGATTGGCCACGTTGGCACAGGCGATCAGCAACACCAGCCCCACCGAGCCCAACAAAATGTACAGCGGGCGGCGAACATCACCTACCACCTGCTCCAAAAGCGGCACGATGCCGAAGGTCAAACCCCCATTAGGCGGATAGACCTCCGGATAATCGCGGCGCAGGCGCGCCGTCAGGGTGTCCATCTCGGCCTGCGCTTGCAGGAGTCGTACACCCCGCTTGAGCTTGCCAATGATGTTGTAGTCCTCGTGATCACGTACTCGAGGAGCAGCCGCACTGAGCGGCAAAGGGACCAGGATGTCGGCTTGTTCGGCGCCGCCCAGAGTGGGAAGCACCTCCCTCGGGAGTGAAAAGGACTGTGGCAGGATGCCGATCACCTGGTAGTCCTGGCCATTCAGGGTGATCGACTTTCCAATCACGTGCGGGTCGGAGCCGAATCGGCGCGCCCACATCCCGTGACTGAGCACGGCCGTCGCCGCGCGCCCCGGAGAGTCTTCCTCAGGCACGAAAATACGGCCGGATGCCGCCGTAACGCCCAACATCGGCAGAAGATTTGAAGAGATGCGGATGGTTCCGACGCGTTCCGGTTCGCCCTCCGAGGTCAGCGTGGTATTCCCGCCGATGGCGATGGCAACTTGTTCGAAGCTGGCATCGCCGCCCTTGATGTCGAAATACTGGGCCGTAGAGAACCAATCTTCGGTGATGCCGAGACCCGGCGAGCGGTTCCAGAGAATCACCAGCCGGTCCGCATCTTTGTAGGGCAGCGGGCGTAACAGCAACGCATTCGCCACGCTGAATAGGGAAGTGTTGGCGCCAATCCCGATGGCAAGCGAGAGAATGGCTGCGGCGGCAAAGCCGGGATTCTTTGCAAAAGCACGGAGCGCGTATCGGAGGTCCTGTCCAAAGGCGCTCGCCGAGAAGCGACGGAGAGGAAGCCATCGGGCCAGTGCTGACCGGATACTGGAATGAGTGGGTATGTGTGCCAATGGCATAAATGTGCAAAAGGACGAATGGATCGGATCTTCTTATTTTTAATTTGTTACGTTTGAAACCAGGCGATTCACTCGGCAGAAGGGAATTTAAAAATTTCTCCCGGGCGCAGGTCCTGAATCATTGAAAAGGTCATCAGATAGCGACACGATTCGAATGCCCAAGATCCCAGACATGGACCGATTCTTCCGTGTTTGACGTCAGGCGCTTCTACTCCCTCAAAGATTGATTACACCAGTTACCCGTTTCCTTTGCGTCCCCACAGCACCCCGATTTATCGGGGTGGCACTGTTCTCTCTCCCGTCAGACTTGAACCGATTCATCGGTTTCGTCGTTTCACAATCCTTACGCCTTCCATCGCGGTCCATCTTCCTCCCCCCGAAACCGTTGAAACGGTTGCAAAACAGTCTTGCGGATGCAGTGAACACCCCGATGAATCGGGGTGCTGTAGTCTCCGGGGTACAGATGGTTTTTTCAGAAATCCATCTTCATTCGCCGGGGTTGATGACTGGATCAGCCGGAGTGTACAAGAGATCGAATGGAGAGGCAACGAGGATGAGGTGTGAGTGGCGGGTTTCATCGCGTTGCTTGCCAATACCCTCGCCACGTCCGATCCCCTCTTTGACTGTCGATCCGTGACCGTTTTCAGGTAGAGTACAATCATTGGGAACTTTTTGGCCCCTGGTGACATTACAGGTTAGAAGGGAATATTAAGGGGGTCTGGAGCGGCGGGAGGAGAGGCGCGGCGGGCGATGATTAGCGATGAGACTTTGATGCTGGAATTCCAATCCGGGTCGCGCGAGGCGTTCGAGGAACTCTTTGCACGCTATCGTCAACCGCTCTATGGCTTTTTCCGGCGACGCCTGGAAAGCAATGGGCGCGCAGAGGAGCTGGCGCAGGATACTTTTCTTGCAGTCATTCGTGCGACGTCGCGCTACGAGGCGCGCGCTCTCGTCCGGACCTACCTCTATAGTATCGCATTCAACCTGCTGGCCGCCGAGCGGCGCAAACAGGCCCGCAGTCCAATGCCGGCGCAGGACCCTCCAGAACCTGCAACGAACGATCCGCCTGAGAATGCTCTTTGGGTCCGGCAGGCGCTGGAAAAGCTTGATGCTTACGAACGCGAAATTTTGATGCTGCGGGAATATGAGCAGCTTAGCTATTTGGAAATTTCCACCTTACTGCGCATCCCGGTCAACACGGTCCGGTCTCGCCTGTTTCGAGCGCGGATGGCGTTGAAAGAGTGCTTGGAGCAGGCAGAGAGACCTCAGGTCCCTGTGGCGGCTCGGCGTGAGGAGATCAGCGTGAACAAACGGCCTGCTGATGACGAGGCGTGAAATGAGCAAAATCAACCATCCCATCGAACAAGAAGAATTGATGGCCTATCTGGACGGGGAACTCCCCCCCGATCGAATGGCTGCCGCCGCGGTCCATCTGGAGCAGTGCCGGGAGTGTCAGGGGGTCGCGGCCGATCTCCAAGCGGTTTCCCGAAGACTCATGGATTGGCAGGTGGGAAAGGCAGGCCCGAGCAACATGCCGGATCTCGTGGCAGCGCTGGAAGTATTCGATCGAAAGAAGGGAACTCGCAACACCCCTGTCCGAGTGGCCTGGCTCGAGAAGCTGGATCCCTTCCGGTGGCCTCGATGGGTGTGGGGCCTTGCCGGCGCCGGGCTGATGGTGATCCTCTTTTCGATGCCGAGAATGGTCCTGTACCGGAAGGCTCTGCCGGAGACGCCTGTCAAGGGCGCACTTCAGGACAGTATTCAAACGGATGGAACACTTCAATCGTCAGGAGAGCAAGGGAGGGCTGGAACCGGCGTCGCGGGAAACCTCCCGATGGCTGATCGGTATTCAAGTTTCGGAAGCAAGGGTGATGCGACGTCCATCAATGGAGCACCTCAACAGCTCGCGCAAAAGCCGGTTGATTCGTTGACGATCCCCGGTCCCCTGATTGTGCGCACCGCCAGGATTACGTTGACGACCCGGGATTTCGACAAGGTGCGCACCGGCCTTGAGGAAATTCTGAAGCGGCACCGGGGCCATATCGGGGAGCTGAGCGTCAGCAGCCCCGCCGGCGCGGCCCGCACACTCGCCGCCACCTTGCGAATGCCCGCAGATCAAATGGAGGCGACGATGGCGGAGCTAGGAAATCTGGGCCGGGTCGAATCGGAGTCGCAAGGTGGAGAGGAAGTGACGCAAGAATACGTGGACCTGGAGGCGCGGCTTTCCAACGCCCGAAACACCGAAAGGCGTCTGACCGATCTGCTTCGCCAGCGTACCGGGAAACTGTCGGATGTCCTCGAAGCGGAAGAAGCGATCGCCCGCGTTCGAGGCGAAATTGAACGCATGGCGGCTGAGAAGGAGAGACTGACAAAGCGCGTGGACTTCGCGACATTGATTGTGAACGTGAACGAAGACTACAAGGCTCAGCTTCAGACCATGCCTGCGTCCTCACTCACTCAACTTCACAACGCTGCCGTGGACGGGTACCGGTTCATGATCGGAGGCCTGTTCAGTGTGGTTTTAGGCGTGGTTTCCTATGGACCCAGCTTCATCCTCTGGGGCGCTATCCTGTTCATTCCATCCCGCATATTATGGAAAAGATTCCGTCGCAATCGTGCTGAGTAGCTCCTCTCGAGTAGCGCGGACATCCTCACTCAGCGATGTATGCGAGAGGGTTCAGCAACACTCGTAGCCAACTGTTTCCCATGGAAGTTCGACCATAACGGTTGGGGTCAGAGCTCCCAAATCTGCAATTGTCCGTCGAGGACCCTCAACTCTTAGGCAAATTGGCCATGTCTGATTTCGTAAAGTCACTTCACCGCACTCAATATTTTGTTTTCGGTGTCACCACCGAGCCAGCAATTCATAGCGACGTGAGGAAGGTCGAATTGGTACCTCCAACCACGTCCATTTGTTAGTCGATGACCGGGAAGAAGGGGAGGTCATTCCGGCGTCGATGCAATCCGCCCCGGCGGATGGCCGGACGGGTCGGCCAGGAGTACAATCGGCGGAAGGGCCCGGGCGGCGCGGGTGCCGCAGGCATGCGTCTCTTGCATGCCTGCGAGCGGTCCATGATGCCGCTAACCCCCCGGCGAGACAACCCGCAGATCCGACTTAGAACCACACCCACAGATGGTCTTCAGGACTCTGGCAGACGCAGGCATGCAAAAGACGCATGCCTGCGGCACCCGCTTGGAATTTTGGGTTAATGATCGGGAATGATCTAATGATTGGGGCCGTATCTTTGCAATCTACAATTGGGATTTAGCCTTGCGAAAGATGTCGGTAAGTACTGGCCCTTCCCCATTTCTTCTTCGAATTGAGGGACGGTGCCGGAGACGATGACATGGTCTGACCCGCCCGCGGGAAAACGACATTGGATCAATGGATGTATGACCTCATTGTCTTCTCGGCCGCACGGGGCGAAATCACCAGCTTACGGAAGCGCCCCGCATTGTCGAAGATTCATATCGCATTGAGAATTCGTCGGGGCTATCCTATCAAGGTGTCGTAAGGAGGCTCCCGGCGGTTTCAGGGATGCCAAGAGGCTTTATCCCCGAGTTCCCTCGTCTCAATTCCAATGTTTTTCACAGGGAGTTTTTAAGTGATTTGTATTGTGAAACCGCTCACAAGGATCTTGGCTTACACAAAGGAGACCCAAGAGGGGACACAGGCCCATCCGGGTCTGAAGAAATCTTCTCAGCTTTTACATGCCCGGTTTGCGAAGACAATGGGTCCTCCAGAGACTAAACATCAAGCGGCACTGATTCACTAAGCACTTGTTGTGGGAGGCAGAAATCAAAGATACAGTATTCCCTGTTTTCCAGCGACACCGTAAGTTCGCAGGTTAGCTATTAAAGAAATCTTTTTGCAGATTCGTGCCTCACCCCCTTCTTACTATCAGCATAGGTCGCACGAATGTCCGATTGTCCGTCCTTGATCCACGACTTCACTGATCTTCTGATCACCTTTGGAGGAATTTATGAACCGGTCGCTGTCATTCCTTGGTCTGATTCTTTTGTGCGTGTTGCTGTGCTACTGTCCGAGCCTGGTATTCGCCATTCAGGACACAAAGGCACCCACCTTGAGTGCCTTCGATTTCATGGAAAAGACCATTAACACCGGCAGTGGATCTGCGACGGTCACAGTCAACTTCACAGCAACGGATATAACAGCGGACACGACAGACTTTGAAAGTGGAGTGAAAACGTTCCAAGTGGTGTTCAGAAGCCCTCATGGTCAGTTCGCCACTCGAATAGTCGATCTACCAGCACCCCAGGCTACATGGGAGGGAACTGCCATTGTCACTTTTCCACAGTTTGGGGAGACCGGGACGTGGGTGGTAGATCTTGTTCAGACCGCAGACCAAGCCGGAAATTGGGGAAGGATAAATGGTCCAGCACTCAACGGAGCAGGTTTTCCAGAGTTCCTTGAAGTGACGGGAAACCCGGACTTAACACCGCCTACGCTAGAAGCTTTGAGCTTTGATCCTGCCTTAATCAACACAGGTTCAAGCCCGACGACGGTTAGCGTAAATTTCTCCACGAAAGACGACAAGAGCGGCATCACGAGTGTCGGAGCGGCATTCAAGAGCCCTTCAGGCCAACAGATCATTTCGGATTTTGTTGAAGGGGATCCAAAACTTGTTTGGGCCGGTTCCGTTGTACTAACCTTTCCCCAGTTCAGTGAAAACGGGAATTGGATCATAGATCGGATCACGCTCGTGGATAAGGTCGGGAATACGGTTGCTTTCCTTGCCGGTCAACTCTCCTCCTTAGGATTTCCAACTGTGATCAATATAACAGGCCAGCAGGATGTGGCAGCCCCAACACTCACCGCGCTTACTCTTACCCCCACCACCATCAACACGGCGCTGGCTCCGGCGACGGTGGATGCGAACGTGTCAGGCAGTGACAATCAGAGCGGTATCAGCATCATTTGGCTGTATCTCCAGAACCCCTCAGGGACCGGTGGATTTGCCGTGCCGAAGCAAATTAACCCTCCTCAAACCACCTGGTCCGGGGTCATCACGGTCAACTTCCCGCAATTCAGTCCCACCGGAACCTGGACCCTGTCAGATTTAGAGCTGGTTGACGCGGCCGGGAATCATCAATTTATATCTGCACAACAACTTGCCGCCTCCGGTTTTCCGACCCAACTGATTGTGCAAGGCACAGTCAACTCTGCGACCGGTTTAACTTCATCGACGGATTCCAGTGTGTATGGACAGGCGGTGACATTGACTGCCGATGTCAGCTCCACGGTATCCGGGGCCCCAATTCCTACGGGGACAGTCACCTTCATGGAAGGCTCAACTTCGCTCGGTACCGCATCACTTATAGGTGGGGTTGCGAGGTACACCACCTCGTCACTCCCGGCAGGTTCTCACGGGATTACTGCAACCTACAATGGCGACAGCAATTTCAATCCCGGGACATCAATTGAAATAACACAAACTGTCCAGAGGGCCACGCTGACCGTGACAGCCGACAACAAGTCCATGCCCCCGGGTGGCCCACTCCCGACATTAACGGCAGTGCTGAGCGGCTTTGCGAATGGAGAATCCTCCAGCGTGGTCAGTGGAAGTGCCAGCCTGAGCACGACCGCAACCGCGAGCAGTCCATATGGAACCTATCCGATCACAGTGACTGTGGGGACCCTTTCGGCGGCGAATTACACCTTCACCTTTGTCAATGGGGTACTGACCGTCATGGAGGAGGCGGATCTTGGGGTGACTCTCCAGGGGCCATCTAAGACAGTGCAAGTGAATACCAATGCGACGTTCACCATCACGGTCACGAATACCGGTAAGAATTCGGCTACCGGCGTGGTAGTGACCGACGTCTTACCATCGAGCTTGACATACTTTTCGAAGGTGGGATCGCCCGAATGGACGTGCAACGCTACCCCCACGGGTACGGTGAATTGCCTCAAGGGAGTACCCATTACAGTAGATGAAACAGTTTCATTAACCCTGCTGGTGACAGTGAACTGCGGCGCCGCAGATGGGACACAAATCAGCACTGATGTCTCCGTGAGTTTCCCGGGAATAGATCCCGCCTTGGGAAACAACACAAACAGTGCCGTATTGGTGGTCTCGAACCCGGCGGCGGATATCACCCCGGCGGTCGCAGCTTTCCGTTCGCGCGGAGGGGCCGGGAGTATCGCGTCGTCGTCAGCCACCACTTGTCCTTTGACGGCGGTCAGCAACTCCGATTTCCTGACCATCACCGCCACCCGTGGAGGACAGGCGGGCGGCACCGTGGACTACCAGGTCTCGCCGAATGCTGGAACCACGCCGCGCACCGGGACGCTGTCGATTGCCGGCCGGACTTTCTCGGTGACCCAATCGGCCGCGACCCCGGAGAACAGTCAGGCCGCAGCCTCATTGGACTCCGGAGGCTCAAGTGGATTCTCAACCCCCGGAACAAACGACACCGTCGAAGCCGGCGCGGCAGAGGTGACTCCGAGCGCTGGAAAGAGCAGTGCCGAACGGGTGGCGCAGCTGAATCAGGTATGGGGCACAGCCGTGTTCAGTTTGAAACAAAACAATACGGTGGTCAGTGAAGCGGGCGTGCCTGCTTCTCCGGCAACGACCGCGGCTCGAATCTTCATCGACTACCGGAGCGGTGTCCCGACAAAAAGTGCGGCATTAGAAATTGGAACGATAAGCGTCAATACCGGGATTGGAATCGTGAACAAGGGGAGTAATGCCGCACACCTGACCTTCATCCTGCGAGACGAACGTGGAGCCGTGGTTGAGGTGGGGCATGGAACACTGCCTGTGGGCAATCACCGGGCAGTCTTTATCGACCAGCTCTCCCAGTTGGCGCCTGACTTTACGATACCAGTCGGCTTTGCCTCCACGGGCGCCGGGACGCTCCAAATCCAGAGCGACCAGCCGGTATCGGTGGTGGCGTTGAGGCTGACTACGAACCAACGAGGGGAGACCTTGATGACCAGCCTGCCGGTGGCGGATGAAACCAGGACGCTCCCCGGCACGACAATCTACTATCCCCAGGTGGCCGACGGGGGCGGTTATCAGACCGAATTCGTTTTGATGAACCCCGCCGGCATTTCGCAAACCGGCCAGATCCGATTCTACACGGATGAGGGGGCCCCCTTGACGGTTCACCGGGCAGGCGACGCGGGAGTCGGCGCAGCGATCTTTAATTACAGCATTCTGCCGGGCGGATGTTTCCTGTTCCGAACAGACGGAGTACCCACCTCGGTCCACACCGGCTCGGCGCAGGTATTGCCGGATAGCGGGACATCGGCCCCGGTGGGAGTGGGCTTGTTCAGCTACTCACTTGCGGGGACGCTCTTCGGTTCCGGAATTCTGGTCACGGAGTCGGGGATTCCTTCGGCCCAACCGACCACCCATGCGTTGGTCTACGTGGATCAATCCAAGGATCATTTGACGGGGCTGGCACTGGCCGCCGTGGATGGGTCCGCGGTGCGCGTGACGCTGAAGGTTCTTCAAGGCGACGGAACACAAGTAGTAGGAACGGGGAGCGTGGATCTGGCCGGCAACGGGCACACCGCCCGATTTGTCAATGAACTCATCCCGGGATTGCCTGAAAATTTCGTAGGGGTATTGGATTTGACGGCGCCTACACCCTTTGCAGCCCTGACGTTGCGGGGACTGTCGAACACGCGAGGTGATTTCCTGCTGACCACTTTCCCAGTGGCGGACTTCAACCAGCCATCGCCGACCCCGATTGTCTTCCCTCAGATTGCCGACGGCGGCGGGTACCAGACGGAGATCATCTTGTTAAACACCAGCGGGCTGCCTGTAAACCTCAAGATCTCCTTCTTCGGAGAGGACGGCCTGCCCCTGGACGTGGCCAAATAAGGATCATCCGGGTGCCGCAGGCATGTGCTCCTTGCATGCCTGCGCCTTGATCCCGAGCCTATCACGTTCTGGGGGTCTACCTTTGCAGATGAAGCCGAGGCGGACGAAGGGCCCCCGGTCCTCACCGTCGCAGACATGCACAAGACGCATATCTGCAGCACCCCCATCCTGGAAAATAATCGTGAGGGTGCCTGCGCCTTGATCCCGAGCCTATCACGTTCTGGGGGTCTACCCTTGCAGATGAAGCCGAGGCGGACGAAGGGCCCCCCAGTCCTCACCGTCGCAGACATGCACAAGACGCATATCTGCGGCACCCCCATCCTGGAAAATAATCGTGAGGGTGCAGCGGGCATGCGCTCTTTGCATGCCTGCGCATCGGTCCCGAGCCTATCGGGTCCCGAGGGTCTACGATTGCAGATGAAGCTGAGGCGGACGAAGAGCCCTCCAGACCTCACCGTCGCAGACATGCACAAGACGCATATCTGCGGCACCCCCGTCCTGGAAAATAATCGTGAGGGTGCCGCGGGCATGCGCTC